>JABFSC010000483.1:5000-8240 GCA_013140885.1 Deltaproteobacteria bacterium
TCGCGCTCTTGCAACGTATTGATGAAGAAGCCCGTCGTTATGACCCGCGCATCGTCAACGTTATGGCCTCCGTCGCGGTGGAACAGAAACATATTCTGATTCTCGCCTCCGATGGCACCATGGTCGCCGACACTCAGCCACTGATACGCCTGCAAGTCACGTGCATCGCCGCGGATGGCAACAACCGGCAACAAGGCAGCCACGGCGGTGGTGGACGCATCGAGTTTCAGTCACTGTTAGAACCCGACCGCTGGCGACACTTCACTCGCGAAGCCGCGCGACAAGCGATTCTCGGTCTCGAATCCACCCCCGCGCCAGCAGGCACCATGACCGTGGTGCTCGGCTCAGGATGGCCGGGCATTCTCCTCCACGAAGCCATTGGTCATGGACTTGAAGGCGACTTCAATCGCAAGAAAGTCTCGGCTTTCAGCGACCTACTCGGCAAAAAAGTCGCGTCGGAACTCTGCACGGTGATTGACGATGGCACCCTCCCCAACCGGCGCGGCTCCTTGAATGTGGATGATGAAGGAACGCCAACCGGTCGCACCGTGCTCATCGAAAAAGGAATTCTCAAAGGCTACCTCCAAGATCGCCTCAATGCCTCGCTGATGAAAATGCCGCGCACGGGCAACGGTCGCCGTGAGAGCTTCGCGCATATGCCCATGCCGCGCATGACGAACACCTTCATGCTCCCTGGCGACTCCGCGCCTGAAGACATCATCGCCTCGGTGCCACGCGGCCTCTACGCCGTCTCCTTCGGTGGTGGGCAAGTGGACATCACCAGCGGGAAGTTCGTCTTCTCCGCGAGTGAGGCGTACCTTATTGAGGACGGCAAAGTGACTCGTCCGGTGAAGGGCGCGACGCTCATTGGCAACGGCCCTGAAGTGCTGACTCGCATCTCCATGGTAGGCAACGACCTTGCTCTCGACGAAGGGATCGGTACCTGCGGGAAAGAAGGCCAGTCGGTTCCTGTCGGGGTCGGCCTTCCAACTATTCGGATCGATGGACTCACTGTTGGTGGAACTCAGGCGTAGGAAAACAATATGCAACTCGAAAATTTAGCGACAGACATTCTCGAACAGGCTCGACGGCTGGGAGCCACGGCTGGTGATATTCTCATTGCTTCGGGCGAGTCCTTTTCCGCCGGGGTCCGACTCGGCGAAGTGGAAAAGGTCCAACAATCCCAAGAAAAACGCATGGGTCTGCGTCTCTTCGTCAATCAGAGCAGCGCCATTACCTCCACCGCGGACTTTACCCGCGAGACGCTCAGCGAGATCATTGAGGAAACAGTCGCGCTCGCCAAAGCCACGGCCGCCGATGAATTCTCCGGCCTCCCAGAACAACACCTTCTCGCTCGCGACATCCCGGATTTAGACCTCTCCGACACGACCACCGCCTTCTCGCCCGAAGAAAAAATCGCGCTCGCGCGCGCCGGAGAGGCCGCCGCGCTGGCGGTGGATGCGCGTATCACCAACTCCGAAGGCGCGGAATTTTCCAACGGTAGTCACGAGGTATTATACGCGAATTCCCTCGGTTTCGTTGGTCGCTACCGCACTACGAGTTATTCTCTCTCCGTCGTCCCGGTCGCCTCGCATAATGGGGCGATGCAGCGCGATTATTGGTACTCCTCGCATCGAAAATTCAGCAAACTCGACTCTCCCGCGACCATCGGCAAAATCGCCGCCGAACGCACGCTCCGGCGACTCGGCGCGCGCCGAGTGAAGACGCAGGACGCACCCATTGTCTTTGATCCCCAAATGGCCGCGAGCCTCCTGCGCCATCTCGCGGGCGCGATTTCCGGTTCAGCGCTCTATCGAAAAACGTCTTTTCTGCTCGGCAAACTCGGTGAACAAATCGCGACACCCAACGTCTCCATTCTTGATGACGCCCGCATCCCCTCCGCTCTCGGCTCCAAACCCTTCGACGGGGAAGGACTACCCACCCAACGCACAACCGTTGTCAAGGACGGCGTCCTCAACAGCTATCTCCTTGATTGCTACTCGGCGCGAAAACTTGGCATGCAATCAACAGGCAGCGCCAGCCGTTCGTTTTCCGATGCTCCCTCCGCGAGTACTACGAATCTCTTCCTCGAACCGGGAACCGTCTCACCGGAAGAAATTATTCGCTCCGTCCACTCTGGTCTCTACGTGACTGAGTTATCTGGCTTTGGCGTGAACCCGGTCACCGGCGATTATTCACGTGGTGCCACTGGCCTTTGGATTGAGAATGGCGAACTCGCTTATCCGGTCGAAGAAATCACGATTGCCGGCAATCTGCTCTCGATGTTCCAAAGCATTGAGGTGATCGGCAATGACCTTGACCTCCGCGGCACGATCGCCGCGCCAACGCTCAAAATCGCGAAGATGACAATCGCCGGCGAGTAGTGATGTGCGTCAGAAACTGTACGACTATCTCGCGCAACGGCCCGGTGGAGCAACGTCGCGCGAACTGCTCGGCCTGCTCTTCTCCTCTGGGCTAGCAACAAACCATCTCCCAAGCAGCCCCCCAGAATTCGGTGACCGGTTCCTACACTCCGCGTTAGGAGCGGACCCGCATTTTTTTCACGATCCCGCGACGGAGCGATGGCATGTCACCACGCATGCCGCCTTGCACCAAGACCTCGCCGCCGCCACGTTCGTCGTCGTTGACTTGGAGACCACGGGCCTCAAACCAGGGCCAGCGGCAATCACTGAAATCGCCGCGATCCAAGTAGCTAATGGGCGGTTCGCCGCTGAGTTTCATACGCTCGTCAATCCTGGTCGCAAGGTCCCTGCCGCCATTACCCAACTCACTGGCATTACCGACGACATGCTGCGCGACCATCCTCGTATCGACGTCGTCTTTCCTCAGCTTCACGCCTTTTTGGGTTCGTCGGTCATCGTGGCGCACAACGCGGACTTCGACCTCAATTTTCTCAACTTCGACGCCCATCGCTTGTTCTCGGCTCCGCTGCTGAATCCCGCGTTGTGCACTCTAAAACTCGCGAAACGTTTGCTCTCCAGTTTGCGCTCGCGGTCACTGGACTCCGTCGCCGCGCATTTAGGCGTTTCTTGCCTCAATCGCCATCGCGCCTTGGGCGATGCGCGCACGACCGCCGAGATTTTCTTGATTATGCTCGACCAATTGGCTGCACATAGTGTGACCACGGTCGGGCAACTGCTCGACTTTCAGCACGCCGCGCGTGATGGTCGGCGCTTCGAATTTTTCGTTCCACGCCCAGTCCTCAGCCATATCCCCGAC
>JABFSC010000544.1 GCA_013140885.1 Deltaproteobacteria bacterium
CGATTTCGTGAGGGCTGTCCGAAACTCATCACCCTTGAGGACGGCAGGGAAATTTTTCGCATCGAAGGCGATGTCGCCATTGACCTGGGCGGCGGCAAGAAGCGCGTGAGCTTTGGCGCGGTCGGAGCCTTTGGGGCACGCGATGGTAAAGTCTCACCATCGATCCCTTACGGCCAGGGACGCGCGGGCGGCTTCGATCCGCATGCGCGGATTCCCGACATGGACGCGGAGGGAATTGATGCCGCCGTGCTCTATCCGAGTTTGGGATTGTTCCTCGGCGCGGTGGAGAATCCCGAATGCGCCGCGGCCGTCTGTCGCGCGTATAACCGCTGGCTCGCCGATTATTGCAAACCGTATCCTGAGCGCTTGTTTGGCGCGGCGATGTTGCCGATGCAATCCATCGAAGGCGCGGTGCAAGAAATGCAATATGCCGCCAAGGAACTGGGGTTCCGCGCCGGGTTTATTCGGCCCAATCCCTATAATGGTCGAGTGCTGCATGATCCCGCGTTTAACCCTCTGTGGACCGAGGCGCAGGAGATGGGGTTCTCCATTGGCATTCATGGTGGATCGGAGAGTGGACAACCGACGCTGGGCATGGATCGCTTCAAACGTGGCGGGGCCGTGCGTCATGTGGTCGCCCATACCTTCGAGATGATGGCGGCCGCGACCAGTTTCATCATGTGTGGCATTTGCGATCGCTTCCCGAAACTCAAAGTGGCGTTTCTGGAATCCGGTGGTGGGTGGATGGCGGGCTGGCTGGATCGCATGGATCGCCATTTCGACGATGTCGGCATGAACGATACCGGCTTGTCGATGCGACCGAGCGACATTTTCCGTCGCCAATGCTTTATCTCGTTCGAGCCCGTCGAGCGCTCGTTGCCACTGCTTGCTGACTACATCGGCGCTGACAACATTTTGTGGGCGACCGACTATCCGCATTTGGATGGATTCCCCGGCGCGGCGCGCATGATTCAAGCGATGGGCATGCCCCCGCATACGCTGGCGAGCATTCTTGCTGGTGGCGCGAAACGGTATTACGGGTTGCAGTAAGGAACGATCACTTGATCCCCCTCACCCTGGCCCTCTCCCAACCGGGAGAGGGAACTTTCGGAGTCCTTTCACTTCATGCCATTGCTCAGCCCTGTAGCCCGGATGCAGCGAAGCGGAATCCGGGGTCCGTGCTTATTGCGCCAAGGCGCTGATACACGCTTCCCGAATGCGCCATACCTCCTCGAAGCTCCGTCCCTTGACCGTCTCCGTATGGTCGTGGACCCATTGCCGCATGAAGCGACGGTGGAGCGTGACTTTGTAGTCCCCAATCTGCTCGGGGACTATCGCTTCCTCATGGAGAAACTGCGAAATCGGCTCGGCGGGCTCCACCCCAGAGCGAGTAATGTCGATGCGCTTCCCGTCATAGGTCACGTAGCAATGCGCTTCCGGGAGGCATTCGAGGCCATGGCCTGAGAGGACCATCCCCACTCCCGGCGTATTGCGCTCGCTCATGGCATAGAGACCGAGAGTCAGGACCACCGGAATGCCCTGCTCCCCCGCGAGGGCGGCAAGCAAAGCATGTTTCGTACTACAGGTGCCTTTCCCTTCGTGGAGGACCGAGCGGAAATCGGCTCGATTCGCCGTTCTCCCGTAGGGGAGCGCATGCAAGTAGCGCCCGCTCGCGCGGAAGTCCGCGATCCCGCGCGCGAGGAACTCAAGGCTCATCGGACCTTTCGATTGTAAGACATCTCGTGGCAACATCTCCCATGAATGCATGCGTCTCTCCTGCGTATGAGATTTTTTCAGGGTATCATTTTTCTCCGAGCGCGCTATACTTTCATAACTATGAGTGATCGTACGTCCGCCGTTCGTTCCCGCGTGACGAGTGGCGTGGCGCGCGACCGCATGCACGAGATATGAAATCTTTCCCTTGGCATAACTTGCTCCGTCCTCATCCGCTCTTCGCGCATCTTCCTCGGGAAGAACTCGAGAACCTGCTTCAAGACGAGGGCTCGCAAGAACGGCATTACCCACAAGACGCGGTCATTCTCAATGAAGGCGAAGTGGGCGACTCGATCTTTTTGATCGGCTCAGGAGCCGTGCGGGTGACGCTCCGAGGAACCGGAGGGCCAGTCACGCTGCTGGCCGTCCTCGAAGCAGGCGACATCTTTGGCGAGATGGCGGTCTTGGAGCACACGCCGAGATCCGCGACCGTGTCCGCCAAGGAGGAGTGTATCCTGTTGGAAATCGCGGGGGAGCGTATCCGCGCGCTCCTTGATGCGTATCCGGGCATGCAGGTGGTGATGTATACCTTGGTGCGTGACCGCTTGCGGCAGTGGTTTCACCGTCTTGGAGTGGGAGACCCGTATTAACTCGCGGTGATGTCGCCGCCACCCATTGGCTTTTCCCTTGACGCCTCGCGACTGACCATGTCATGGTGAGACGTTTCAACACTGAGTACCGCTGCTGCCGAAAGGAGGGACCGCGGATGTCAACTTGGCTGTGGGGGCCGTGGATCACAAGAGTGCCGCGCGGGAGGGTGAAACCTTTCCCTTGTGTCGCCCTCTTTCTCCTTGCCTGGGTCGAGATCACCAGCCCGACGTGGGCGGGCAGTGAGAATGGCACGGGCAATCGCTCTTGGCGGATCGTCAGTGAACTCTCCGCTGAGGACCTGACTCAGTTTGATCCGCGCACGGATACCCCGCGTCACTCGCGGTTTCCCTATCTTCCCGCCGAACCCTATCCGTTCACGCCACCCTATACCGCCGAAGAGATGGGCTACCGCATGATGGAGTTCACCCAGCGACCACGCTGGTCCTGCGCATTGGCGAATCTCTTTGGCTCGATTTCCAGCGAGGGGGCATTGCTTGGACTGGGACGAGCGGTGAACCTCATCGCCTATACCGGCGACAACGGCGCGGGTGAAGAGCTAACGAAAAAACCCGGCGAGGAAGTCTATCGCCAACTGACCCAACAGCTCTTCCCGCCTGAGTCCTACACTTCGCAGACTCTGGTGATTCGGTACCGCACTGACCAGGAGTTCGTGAAAAAGGAGGACATGTTTTCCTATTCGCCCACGCTGCGGCGCGTGCGCCATCAGAACTCCATGCGCCGTAATGATCGCTTCCCGCAGATGGCGATGACGCTGGATGATGCCTCTGGACGGTCCGCCTGGGAGTACGACTGGACGCTACTTGGCACGGATGTGCTCGTTGAGACCGTACGATTTCCAGTGACGCGCCCACGGGTCACGATCACACACGCGGACGGTACCTATCAGGAGCGCGTCACCAAGGACCTCAAAATCATGGGCGATGACTATCCGCATTACACTCCTGGCAATGGGGTCAAATGTTACGTGCTCGAAGCTCGCACGCGCGCGGACTGGCTGCCGGACTATCATGCCTCGCGAGTGCTGTTTTGGCTGGAGCAGCACTCGTTCTTGCCGTTGCGCACCGAAACGTATGATCGCGAGGGCAAACTCAGTCGTGTGGAAGTGCGCATGACCAAGATGGTGAACGCCGGGTTAGGGGAACGCGGCTATAGCCCGTTCATTCAGGTGTATTGGGACCTGGCCACGGATATTCTGACCTACAATATCCGTGATGGCGTGCGGCTCATGCAGTGGTCTCCGCTCGATATGACGACCTACTTTAGCCCCGATTTCATGCGGCGGGCGTGGTATTTGGTGCCGCTACGCAGTTACTTGGGCATTGAGCAGCCAGAGGAATTTTACTTGCGACCCGGACTTGAACTGGGCAAGTTTCCCGATCATCGGTCCATTCAGCTCCCTGACGCACTCGCGGACCGGATTCGTGCGCAGGATGTCGCGGGACGGTTGGTGTTCACTGAACAGGCAAGCGTGGTTTCTATGCCACCACAAGGAAAACGTGGACAGTAGAACCAAAATCGTAACGAGGGTATGAAGATTCACTCTACGTTGAGAAGAAAGGGGAAAAACTCATGGCAAGGATAGCAACAGCGAGTGTGGAGACGTTTGGGACCGGCGTGCTACGCGCCGAAGGGGTGGTAGTGGACCGCGAAGGCAACGTGTGGGGCGGAGGGCGGAACGCCAAGGTGTATAAAGTCAGTCCGGATGGCGTGGTGCACGAAGTCGCCGAGTTACCCGATCGCGCGATTCCCAATGGGGTGACGTTGGATCGAGCGGGGAATTTTGTGTATTGCGACCTCAGACATAAGGCGGTGATGCGCTGCTCACCAAGCGGCCAGGTGTCGATGATCGCCGACCGCGCGGGCGACCTGCCGCTGTCGATTCCGAACTTTTGTAGTTATGACGCCGAAGGTAATTTGTACGTCTCGATTTCCAGCACCCAACCGGGGAACAAAGTCTTCGAGGAGTTTAACAATCCAGCCCCCAACGGCGCCGTCGTCCGCATTCGCCCCGACGGGCGCGGCGAGGTGGTCTCGATGGGTATCTATTTCGCCAATGGCACGGCGATTGACCCCAACGAGGACGCGGTCTACGTGCTGGAGAGTTCACGCAACGATTGTGTGCGTATCCAGATCAAGAAAGACGGGACTTTTGGCAAGCCGGAAGTCTACTCGTCCGGGTTCCCCGCGATCCCCGATGGCATGGCGTTCGATGTCGAACGCAATCTGTACATCACGTTGCCGGGCGTACCCAAGGACGGCAAGCTCGCGCCCCGCAATCAGATCATCCGCGTCGATACGACCGGCAAGTGGGAGATGTTGATCGAAGACCTGGAAGGGACGAAGCTCGCGTTTCCCACCAATTGCGCCTTTGGTGGGCCGGACATGCGGGACCTCTTCATCGCCAATCTGGAAGGGGACCACTTCAATCGGGTGCGCACGCCGTTCCGTGGACATCCACTGTATCACCAGAGGTGATTTCGCGTGGTCGCCTCACTCTTAAAAGACGCACCAGAAAGGACCCAACTATGGAAAGTAGCCAGCCCCAGAAGAAATACTTTGTCGTGTCCTCGGACTGTCATGTTCACGAACCCCTCGATCTGTGGGAGCGACGCATCGAACCCAAGTTTCGCCATCGCATTCCACGACTGGAGACCGACGCTAACGGCAAACGCTGGCTGGTGGTGGAAGGGATGCGGCGCACGCGAGTGCGCGACGTGGCGTTTGAAGGGGAGGATCGTGAACGCGCGCAAGGCGGACGCGCGGACCTTGAGATTCGGCTCCGTGATCTTGAACGGGATGGGGTCGATGCCGAGGTGATTTATCCCAACCGGGGACTGATGATGTGGGCCTCGCCCGACGCCGCGCATCAAACCGCCATGTGTAAGGTGTGGAACGATTGGGCGATTGAAGCATTCGCCTCACAGAAACATCGCTGCGCGCCAGCGGCGGCGATCGCGCCCAAGGATATCGAGACGGCGATCAAGGAAGTCGAGCGCGTGGCGAAGATGGGGTATCGGACCGTCTTCCTGCCCGTGCAGGTGCCAGAGCAACCCTACAACTCGCCCGTGTACAATCCGCTGTGGGCGGCGATCCAGGAGACCGGGTTACCGATCAGCTTTCATATTGGCACCGGCAAGGACCCGCGCACCGCGAGTGGCGATGGCGGCGCGGTGATCAACTATGTCTGGCATGCCGTCGCGCCGGCGATCGAACCGATTGTCCAGTTTTGCTCGTCTGGCGTGTGTGAACGGTTCCCGAAACTGCGCTTTGGTACTGTGGAAGCAGGGATTGGCTGGGTAGCGTGGATGCTCGCGGCGATGGATGAGGGCTACACGAAACATCACTTCTGGGTGTCCCCCAAGTTGTCGCTGTTGCCGAGTGAGTACTTCCGACGGCAGGGGTTCGCGACCTTTCAGGATGATCGGATCGGACTGGAGACGCGGAAATGGGTGGGGATCGACAATCTCCTGTGGGGAGATGATTACCCACATCACGAAGGCACATGGCCACGCTCGCAGGAAGTGATTGACCGCACCATGAGTGATCTTACGGAAGAGGAACGGCGCAAGGTGTTGGGCCTCAATGCCGCTAAGCTGTATGGCTTCGCGGTGCCAGCGGGCCGAGGCGGGTGAAAGGTAAAACGTAAATAGGTAAAACGTAAGATGACAAACCTTTGTCCCCTGTCTTCCTTACGATTTACGTTTCACGGATGACGTGTCACGTTTTACGTTTCGAAAGGACGGAACCATGACGAAACAACTCATAATCGACTGGGGAGAGGCCGACAAAGCACCAGGTGACCGGAAACGGTGGATGGGAAGCTGGGTCGTCTCGCGCGACGGGGAAGAGGGCGAGTACTTCCACGAGGATACGGGTGGACAGATCACCACGCACGCCGTGCCGTCCGACGCGATTGGGATGCGCTTACGATGGTGGCCCTCGGAGAACGAGGGCATTGGCCAAACCCAAGTCGGCGCGATGGCGAATATGCTTGATCCCTATTTCTTCCCGGAGGACGCGACAGGGACGATAACGGTGAAGGCGCTGGACTTGGTGCGGTAGGGACTACCCGCGTTTTGATAGACACATTCGCCAATAGATGGCAGTTGGCTTCCAGGTTCCCTCTCCCGGCTGGGAGAGGGTCAGGGTGAGGGGGATCAAAATGTGATTACCGATTGTACGCCGAAGTTCATTCCCCAAGAAATTCCAGAGAACCAGACACAAAAGGAGGGCCGTACAATGAAGACGTTAGAGCAACAAATCCAAGATCTCACCGACCGTGAGGAGATCAAGGAGTTGACCGCGCATTACGCGCACGGCGTGGCACGTGGGGAGGGCGCCAAAGTCGCGGCGCTGTTCACGGACGACGGGATCTTTATCAATCGGCTCAATCCCAATGACCCGCCTCAGGTCGTGCGGGGGCGAGCGGAGCTGGATAAATTCTACGGCGCGATTAAGCGGAATACCGCCGTCCCCTGCATCCACAACCACCTCATCAATTTAGCCGGAGACGAAGCCACTGGGACCTGCTCCATCGAAGTCCGTATCACCAGAAACAAGCGCAGCATGATCGGGTCAGGGTACTATGAGGATCATTTCCGCCGCGAAAATGGCCGCTGGAAATTTGTCGAGCGCAACTGTACCTTCTTTCACTTCGTGCCGTTGCTGGAAGGGTGGGCGGAAAAGGCCGCCGGTACGGCCTGAATCTGACCATCCACGTTGGAAAAACCATTGCCTGGTTACCTTGGCGTGTGAATATCTTGCCGCGTCCTCTAGACTTTGGGAAAGATTGGGGCATTATTGCGAGGGTGACACGGGCAATACTGGATGTGAATGTGTATACTAACAAGGAGGAGGAGTACGTATGGAAAACTCAGTAAAAAGGGGCGGTCATGCGCCGCTCCGCCGATTGTTGTTTGTTCCAGCCCTACTATCAATGGGTCTCACGATGATGCCGCTGGAAGTGGCGGCAAAACCCACACGGTCCACCAACATCGCCCTCACCGCGAACGAAGCGGTGCTCGTCGCGGTCAATACCGAGGCGAATAGTGTGTCAATCTTCAACGTATCGGGCACCACTTTGACGAAACGTAGCGAGGTGCCAGTGGGGCGGAATCCCCGGTGCGTCGCGATCCACTCGACCCGCAATGAGGCATTTGTGACCAATGCGGAGAGTGGTACCGTTTCGGTGATCTCCTTAGCCACCGACAAGGTGGTTGCCACAATTGCCGTTGGACCCGAGCCGCGCCCCTGCGCCCTCACCCCAGATGGCAGCCTCCTCTATATTGGTAACTATGGTCAGGGCATCGTCCGCTCCATTAATCCCGCTACCCGTACGCTCGTGAATATCGTCGGGGTTGGTGGTAACCCGGGAGCGATCGCGATCAGCGAGACCGTTCCCGCCCGGGTTTTTGTCACCCGGTTCTTTGCGCAGCTCAGAGCGGGTGGACCAGGGGAAGGGTTTGACGATGGTAAAGTGGGGTTTGTTGCCTCGTTTGCCGCCAACACGACTACCCCGGTCACCTTTACGCCCTTGTCCCACCTCGTGAATTCTGGCTTTACGGCGAATCGCAAAGCCCATTGCAACCTCACCAGCGACCCCGATCCGGTCAAGCAGACCTTCTGCCCAAATACCACCATCGCTGATCCGAACAACCCCATTATTGCTCAAGACCCACAGTCGGTTTTTCCCAATCAGTTTGGGTCGGCGTTGATCTGCGGCGGCAAGCTGTACCTCCCCAATATCGGAGCACAACCTGAGCCACCGGTGTTTTTCAATACCAACGTCCAGGCGCTCGTGCATGTAATGGACACCAATACCCGACTCCAATTG
>JABFSC010000351.1 GCA_013140885.1 Deltaproteobacteria bacterium
CAGGCAATCCCTTGCCGGAGTTGTTGTCGAAAGGGTGCATTTTTCAACTTTACCGGTGTTGCTCCACACCAAAGAACTGGAATTTAATTCGTGTATCTGCCTTTTCAATTTGCGGGAAACTACAGTGTAGCACAGGGCAAAGATGATTTCCGTGTAACCATGAGTATCGGTCGTGTGCTGGCGAATCTGGAGGATCGTATTATTTTCCAAGAGGCCATCGAGCACGTATAAGGCTTCCCGAGGGCTGCAGGAAATCACCTTGGTGCTGAAGACGGCATACTGGTCAGAGATGTGCGTATAGATGCCAATGGCCTTTTCATAATAGCCGTAGTAGCGCGGATAATAGGAGGCCAGCAAGCTACTGGCCCGAATCCGAAAGCGTTGGGCATCAGAGGATGAGATCGTACCGCTGCCATGCACCGCACTGAGCGGAAGCGTATGATGCGCGTTCACAATCTCAGCACTGGCGGCCGTCAGGGTGTCTTCGCGGATAAAGTCGTGCAGGACGTGGCGCAACCGATCGACCGTCGTGCCTTTCATACTGGCACTCATGGAGACTACCCCCAGATTGGTGGCTTGAGAGATGAGCGTGGCCAAGAGGGTCCGATAGAACTCCTGTGGCCGAGACTGCGAGCTGGGGAGTGGGGTAAAGTGACGGCTGAACTGCGTCAGCTGGTCAACTTCCACTAACAACTGCTCGATCCGAATCGCAGGCAACCGGGTATCGATCACTTTCTGCAACGTCGTGACCGCTGGAGCTAAGGCCAGTTTATCGTCACGCTTTAACTTGAGTCGCCCGGCCTCAATAGTCGCAAAGTCGTCGCGGGCGAAGCGCTCTTGGGCGGCCTGCGTGGCATCTTGAAACTGTTGCGTCAGTGCCGCTTTGACCTCTTGGGACTGAGGGAGTTGGAGGACGGTGGGCGAAGTGTCGCGGGCGGCTTGCCACCGAGGCTCACTGAGCGTTAAGTCCCAAAACGAAACATGATGTTTGCTTTGGGGAAGGTAGAGGTCGCCCGAACGCAAGGTGTCTCGGATGGCTAACGCGAGGCCCATCTCCCACGCGTTGCGGTTGATATGCCCGGTCTGATCTCTCAGGGCGCGGTGCAATTCTGGGGGGACAAAGTCCGTGGGCGCGTGATCGGGCACCCGCTTCAAGGTCCCCGCATCGAGTTGACGGACGAATTGGATGGCCTGCAGGACGGGGTCCGTGCCTGGCTCGGCAGCAAAGGGGAGGTGAAGGAACGCCGCAAAGTATTTACGCAGACTGGGGTAGCGGGCTAAGAGCAAGTCGCCATAGCCGCGTTCTTCCAGGCGCTTAAACGTGCGTAAATCCTCCAGCGCGTCCCGCAGTGTTCCCTCATTGACCTGTCGCCAGAACTCCGCCTTTGTCAGCGGTGCCGCCTCTGGCCAGTCCAGGAAGACAGTGGTGGTATCGAGCACGATATCAATGGCCTGCTTCTGGCGTTTGCGCACCTCTCGATGCTTTTGCTCATGGGCGTTTTTGGCGTGGCGACAGAGGTCAAGGAGATACTGATCATGCATCTGCACGAGATGATCCAACAAGACTTTGCGCGTTTCCAGCAAGAAGCCCAGCATTAGGGTATAGCGTTTGGAGTCGGCAAAGCGTTTGAGGTCGGTCGCGTTATAGCGTTTTGCCAGCTTAAAGAGGTACTCCAGAAACGCCGGAGTCAACACGTCCGGCCCTACCTCCGTGATCCCAGTTGCCGCTAGCGTGTGGTACCGCTGCAAGTACGTTTGGAGCGAGGACACGGTCGCAGCGGGTGGGTACTCTTTCAGGTGGTAAAAAGGGGAGCGTTGTTCTCCCTCAGCGACGGTGAGCAACTGATCCATGGCTTGCTGTAAGGCAGGCGAGATGCGCTGGAACACCGTGGCAAAGAGCTGGTCATGGACGGTCGTACAGATGTGGAGGATGAGCCGGTCCAAGACCGAGGGGCCAGGGACGAGGATGCGATGGACTAACAGATAGTGCTCGGCTTGCGGCCCTAAGTCCTCCGGGAGTATGCCTTGGCGGGCTTGCTGTTCTAGCCAGGTGGCGAGCTGGGCCTGGCTGTCCTCGTCGAATTGGCGAAAGCCCAAGTAATCAAGGAGCAGCTTGCGATGCTCCGTTGCCGTTGCTTTGCGCTCCGGTCCGTCGATCGTCAGAGCCGGAGGAAGGGCTAATTGACTGCCCAGATAATTGACAATGCGTGGCGAGAGGTCTTGCACTTGTTGTAAGAACCGTCCGTAGAGACGAACAGCACAGAGTTGGACGGCAAGAAACAGGCGGAAGTTGGAGCGCGCCTTCCCGAGCTCTTCGCGGTCGGCCTCCGAAAGCGTCCAATCCCGTGCCAGCTCCTCGTCGGAGAACTCGTGCAGCCCGAGATTCACTGGTGAGCGGGCGCGCTTCGGGAGGAGTTGATCTTTTGTGCCCATACCGGCTTTCCTTTGTATTAGACGTTATCGGAAATAATTTATAATGGGAAAATGCTTGAATACAGAAGGTTGGCACGCAACCGACGCAAACTGCTCGCACTTACCGGGTTGACCCGACGAGAGTTCCAAAGCTTGTTGCCGGC
>JABFSC010000746.1 GCA_013140885.1 Deltaproteobacteria bacterium
CAAACACCCAGCCTGGGCTGCCATTGCCCGATACACCGTCGATCGTCGTGCTGCCGTTCGTCAACCTGAGTGGCGATCCAACCCAAGAGTATTTCAGTGACGGTGTCACCGAAGAGATTACCGCCACCCTGTCGCGGGTTGCCGGTCTCTTTGTCATCGCCCGGACTTCCGCATTCTCGTACAAAGGCAAAGCCGTGAAAGTCCAGGACATCAGCCGTGAGATGGGGGTGCGTTACGTTCTGGAAGGCAGCGTACAGAAAGCTGACGGACAGGTGCGCATTATCGCCCAATTGATTGACGCGACCACCGGCAAACACCTCTGGTCCGAGCGCTACGATCGTCCGCTGCAAAACATCTTCGCCTTGCAAGATGAGATTCGCCAACAGATCACGCTCGCGCTGCAAGTGCGACTCACACCAGAAGAGCCAGGGCGAGTTCAGAGCCCCTCTATCACCAATCTAGACGCCTACGATGTCTACTTACGGGGGCGGGAGGCGTTCTGGCGGGCGCTTTACAAGAACGACCCAATGACGCCAGCGCGCCAGTTGTTCGAGCAAGCGATCGCTTTGGATCCACAGTATGCGGAAGCGTACGCGTATATAGGTGGGACCTATTTGTTCGACTGGTTCTTCGATCCGGGTCGCAACCAAGGGCAATCGCTAAAGAAGGCTGTGGCCATGGGTCAACGAGCCATTACCCTGAACGAGACGTTGCCGCTGCCACACGCGATCTTGGCAACGGTCTACGTCTGGAACAAGCAGCATGAGCAAGCCCTCGTCGAAGCCCGGCGTGCCGTGACTCTCGATCCGAACTTTGCCGATGGTTATTTCCACTTAGGCACGGTCTTGTACTTTGCCGGGTTAGCAGACGAAAGCATCGAAGCGCATGAGCAGGCGATACGCCTGGACCCTAAACACCCGGACCTGTACCTCCTTCACCTGGCCGTGTCTTATCGTATCGCCGGACGCTACCAAGAAGCCCTGGCTTTCGGGAAGCAATTTGCGGCCCGCCATCCCGACTATTTGCCCGGCCATGTGCACTTGGCTCTCTGCTACGGAGATCTGGACCAGCGAAAGGACGCGCGCGCAGAAGGCGCAGAGATTTTGCGGCTCAACCCCGCGTTCAACTTGACGGTGTTTGAACGCCTCTGGCCGATGAAAGACCCGGCGATCATGGAGCGCTCCCTTGCCGCCTTGCGCAAGGCAGGACTCAAGTGAATGAAGTCCCGCGCGGAACCTGGATTCCGCTCCGCTTCATCCAGGCTACTCAGAAACGGTATATTCATTTCGGGAAATCACCTAACAAGGATCGAGGAGAGAAGAAAGAGCCCATGAGTTTCACCATTGAGGTCGAGCAAGAAGAGGACGGGTGCTGGCTTGGCTTATTCCGCAATGTCTGCAAAAGTATGCGCGGATGCACTTTGAGATTATTGGAGACATTGCTGAAATTGAACCGATAGCAACTGGCCCCGGCATCCGCATCCTCCCGTTTCTTCGCAAGCGCTACGGAAGAGGACGATGGCGGAAACTCAAAGGAAAAGCGCTGGTGTGGCTTGCGGACGGAACCATTCGGCGCGCCGAACTCCATTGGTTTGAAGCCCATGGCCTCGGTAAACGAAAAATGCGTATCAAACGTTTCCTGGACTAACGACTATGCCTACGCGAATAAAACCCAAGCGACAATTCGCGATTTGTCTTCGGGCCGAAGACGCGGATTTGCTGACGCCCCGCCGAATTTATGAAGTGCTCCCGGACGAGAGCGCAGCCAAATCTCAGTATATTCGAGTGATCGATGATGAGGGCGAGGATTACGTCTATCCGGCTTCGTATTTTGTATTGGTAGACTTTCCACCCGCTGTGGAACAAGCCTTATCGCAAGCGTCATGACCTCATTTCCACGGAAACCCTCTTTCGATGCAATGGAGGGTGCTGCTCCAAGTCTCCTTGTCATGCCTCACCGCTTGCTCGCCGCTCACTGCCCCTGTTATGGTCGGCTGCGCTGAGTCTCCCTGGTTGGAGTCGCTCGATGGTCTCTCACTTTGCTGACTGTGAACTTGACGAATCGCTCTATCAACTGAGACGCAACGGTGCCCCCGTGGCCGTTGAACCCAAAGTCTTTGACGTATTGGCGTATCTGCTCCAGCATCGCGACCGCGTCGTCTCGAAAGACGAATTGCTCGACAAACTCTGGCCGGGGCAAGTCGTGGGCGAAAATGCCCTCACGCGCTGCATCCGTGCCGCCCGTGCGGCGGTTGGGGATGACGGGACGAAACAAGCAATCATTGAGACACAACATGGTCGGGGGTATCGGTTCGTGGCATTCGTCACCACGGATTCCCAGGAGGACGTCAGCAGGAATCAGCAGGAAGACAATCAAAAGGCAAAAAGTGAAAACGGTCTAGAGTCTAGTGTCCAGAGTCTAGAGTCAGAAAACCGCCTTAGTCCGACCCTAGACCCTAGACGCGAGTCGCTAGACGATTCGACACCGGCTCGCTCGTGGTCCGTCCGCTCTTCTCTTTTCCTGGGGTTGCTGCTCCTTGTCGGCATCATCACTGCTGTCCAGTATCTGTCCTTACC
>JABFSC010000364.1 GCA_013140885.1 Deltaproteobacteria bacterium
GGTGCATGTCGTAACCGCGAGTGAGAAATCCCTCCTATGGAGAAAACACACCAAGATACGGAGCCCCGCTTACGGGTCCCTTCCCCCTTTGAGGGGGAAGGTCAGGAAGGGGGTGCGCACCTACGCAGCCAGGACTACAGTCCAGCTTTCACCCCCATCTTAATCTTCCCCCTCGGAGGGGGAAGAGAAAAAACAGAAAGTGATCCGACATCTTGGTATCGCTTCCCTATTGCCCCCCTTCGGAAAAGGGGGGGATCTAAAAGCCTCTTTCGTAAAGGGGCCACGTGAAGCGTGGGGGGATTTGCTCGACACCGCGTCAATGCCATGCGCTTCGATTTAGTGACTCCGCACCACGTCCGACTTTGGCACTTGCGCCAACAGCGTGCGAGGGTCATGCACCACGCCACCGCGATAGACGCTGGTCATCTTTCGGATTTCGTGGACATCGCGTAGCGGATCGCCATCGACCACCAGAAAATCGGCATACCGCCCTGGAGAGATACTCCCCAGGTTCTCTTGTTGACGGAGATATTTGGCGGCCACGGACGTCACCGCTTTGATCGCGGCCATGCTGCCAATCGCCTCAGCCAAGAGTTCTACTTCCCGTAACAGCGCGAATCCCGGCGGCGGGAATGGCAGCCCGCCACAGTCCGTCCCTCCGACCACAAGTCCACCCGCCTTGTGTAAGATGCGCGTCACTTCCTGGTGCTTCTCCAAGGCTTTGCGGCAATTCGCGGGCTCGAAGAATCCCGGATAAATATCCCAATCTGGCCGCTCGCCCGTATGCGCGATCATGGCTTTTTGTCGCGCGAGCACCATCGGCGGAATGTATTGCCGATCCGGGTCTTGCATCGCGGCTTCGCGTCCACACTTGGCCATCCACAGCAGGTCCAACGTTGTGCCCATGTTCACTTGGTGATCGACCATCGCGCCGAACCAGGTTTTCGCGCGTTGACTCTCCAGGTCCGCCTCTTCCCAACCTTTGACGGTCAGCGTCCAGAATCTCGGGTCCATCATCGACATCACGTTGGTGCCCGGCCCAAACTGCTGATCCAACGCGCAGAAATCGTTGTAGGGCGAAATCCACACGTGCTCCAAACCGTTGATGCCCGCTTTAATCAGCTCGAGCGAATGCGAATAGCCCAAATGGCCGGTCACGGGCACGCGCTGATCGACGAATTTGATGACCGCCTTGGCCGTCTCCGGCGGTAAGGTGAAATACAACTTGATGCCGTCCACGCCGGCCTTCAGCAAATCTCCGATCTTTTGTGGGACAGCATCTGGGGACGGAATGCTATCGAGCATTTCCCCCAGCGGTCCGCCGTACTCGAAACTGTGGTCTGGGCCATCGAGCAGCGGCCCCAGAATGAACATCCGTGGCCCGAGTTGTTTGCCACTGTTGAGGTCCGTTTTCAGTTGCTTAACCTTCTCCAGTTTCGCCCCAACATCGCGCACGGTGGTCACACCCGCCGCGAGAAAGAGTGGCAGACTCGCGCGGTCCATGAACGTAGCATGGACATGGGTGTCAATCAGACCGGGCATAACGGTCTTTCCGCCCACATCAACGACCTGAGCGCCCGCGGGGGCGGGCACGTCGCCACGCTCGACTTTGGCGATCCGCTCGCCGTCAATGAGGAGCGAGACGCGGTCTTGCGGCTGGTCAGTGAGACCATCAATCAGCCGGACATTCCGTAAAAGTGTTTGTGCCATACGTCCTCCTTTTCCTGGTTGATATACACCTTCTCACAAGAGGAGCAACCAAAGCCCCAGCGGTTGCACTTCATTCCGTGAGGCGGAAAAGGACAAGGGTGCCATCTCCTGCTCGTGGGGCTTGTGTTTCGCTCCATGATGGGTTTTACAAATTAGAAGGAAAGAAGTCCTGACAAAGTTCTCCAGGTTTTCCCTCATTCTTCCTTAACTGCCTTCAACTGCTTCAACTGCTAAACTGCCTTACCCGAGTGGATAGGACGCAGCCAATGAAAATAGAGCGCTATGTTTTTCCACCGTTCACGGTGGATACGCGGGAAGGAAATCTACGTCGTGATGCCCAGGACATCGTCCTCCGCGCGAAGACGTTCGCCGTGCTGAGCCATCTCCTCGACCGGGCTGGGCAGCTCGTCAGCAAGGACGAGCTGCTCGAACAGGTCTGGGCGGGAACCTACGTGGCCGAAGGGGCGTTGACGGTGTGCATCACGGAAATACGCAAGGCGCTGGGGGATGACCCGAAGCAGCCGCGCTTCATCGCCACCGTGCCCAAACGGGGGTATCGGTTCATCGCGAAAGTCGTCAGTAGGGAAGAGAACACTCAACGGGCGCAAGTCGAGTTGCTCTCCCCAGCACCTAGCACCCAGCACCCAACCCCCAACTTCGTCGGTCGTGAGGCCGAACTCGCGCAGCTTCACAGTCTGTTTGCCAAAGCGCGCGACGGACAACGGCAACTTGTCTTTGTGACCGGGGAGCCGGGGATTGGCAAGACGACGTTGGTAGAGACCTTTTTGTTCGAGGTTCGGAGTCGCGAAGAGTTTGGGGGTGAGGAGGAAGAAGAACGTCAAAACTCAAAACTTTCTACACCC
>JABFSC010000782.1 GCA_013140885.1 Deltaproteobacteria bacterium
ACGCGTGCCCCGCGCTTTCGTGCCGACGTATGGATCAAGGACGGCAAAGTCGCGCAGATTGGCGGACGAGCACCAGGCTTCGCGAAGAAAGTGATCGACGCCGATGGCTTGATTGTCGCGCCGGGCTTTGTCGATCTGCACACGCATTACGACGCGCAAATTCGCTGGGACCCCTACTGCACGATTTCCGGGTGGCACGGGGTCACCTCGGTGGTCTTGGGAAACTGCGGGTTTGGCTTCGCGCCATGTAAACCCGACTTCCGTGAACGGTCGATGCTCACCATGACCCGCACGGAGGCGATTCCCTACGTTTCGATGGAAGCTGGGATGCCGTGGGACTGGGAAACCATTCCTGAATATCTTGACTCACTCGCCCGCGCGCCCAAAGGGGTCAACTGCATCCAATACATGCCCACGGCATCGTTGATGACCTACGTGATGGGGCTCGACGCGGCCAAGACCCGTCCAGCCACGGAAGAGGAACGCACGGAGATGCGTCGCCTTCTGGCCGAGGGGCTCGACGCGGGCCTCTGTGGTTTTTCCATCCAGCGTCTCGGTCGCCATTCTGGGCAAGCTGATTATGATGGATCACCCATGGTGACGGACACGATGGCGGATGAGGACATCTTGAACCTGGCGCGCGTGCTCCACGAGCGCGACGAGGGATTCATCCAAATCACGCAAGCGACTGGTCATATCAAGGAAGACCTGGCGTTCTTGGAAAAACTGGCGGGTGCGGCCCAACGGCCAGTCCTGCATAACGCCATCGCCGCGAGTAAGCGTGAGCCCGAATCGCATCGCAAGAGCTTGGCTTGGCTTGAACGTATGCGCGCCAAGGGGTTGCCGATTTTTGGTCAAGGGGCGACCGTGCGCAGTGGCTTTGCCTTCACGCTCGAACACTGGAATCTGTATGACGTATCCACGGCGTGGCGTGACCTGCTGACCGGCACGCCCGAAGAACGCATGAGCAAAATGCGCAATGCCGAGATGCGCGCCGCCGCCAAGAGCGAAAAGTCCATGCGCGCGCTTGATCGTAACGCCGCTGGCATCGGTGGACGGTTGCCGCGCTTGCTCGTGCAAGGAGTCGCCAATAAGCCAGAACTGGAGAAATACGTCGGCAAGTCGCTCAGCCAAATCGCGGCTGAGGAAGACAAGCATCCCGTGGACGTGATGATCGACCTGTCGCTGGCGACCGACCTTAAAGCTGAATTCCTGCAACCCGAGCCGGAGTTCAACGCCGAGTTCAACGCCGAGATCATCACCAACTCCATGTACACGTTCCCCGGCGTGTCCGATGGCGGCGCGCACACCAAGTTCTTCACCGGTGGTGCGTTCACCACGGACTTCTTGCGATGGTTAGTGCGTGATGAACAGAAGATCACGCTTGAAGAAGCGCACTACCGGCTCTCGGCCTTGCCGTCGCACGCGGCGGGATTCCGCGACCGTGGCGTGCTCCGCGAAGGCGCCTGGGCGGATGTGGTGGTCTATGAATTGAATGGCTTGGGAATCGAGCCGGACTGGAGTGGTGAGATCGTGCACGATCTCCCGGGCGGCGAATGGCGTCGGGTGCAGCGTGCGCGTGGGTATCGTTCGATTATCGTGAACGGGGTTGAGACGTTCACCGAAGGCAAGTGTACCGATGCCATGCCGGGCAAGCTGCTCCGTCATGGCCGGGCGGCGTAAAGCATCCGCGTTGGGTATAACGGTTTTCATTCGAGCGAAGAGACACCTCTTTCTGCAGGCCGGGATAAGGCCGAAGGCCGTTCCCGGCGCGAGCGCACATGCCGGAAACGCTCTGCTTATTCCGGCCTACTTTCTGCGCCCCGTAGCCTGGATGGAACGAAGTGGAATCCGGGTTGCTCCGTGGATATCCCTCCACCTCCCTGGATTCCGCTCCGCTTCATCCAGGCTACCCACTCTACAAACCCTGCGGTTAGAAATCCAACGGCAGAGTCAAATGCTGCGTATAAATAAAATCACGATGCGCGAGGAGAATCGGATCAAGCGCCGTCCCGACAGCTCCACGGACCGGTGCCCAAATCTGGCGGAAGAAGTCTGGCATCGGATTCTTCTCCGGCGGATAGGAATCGACCAGTTGCGACATGGCGGCCCAGTACAGATCGAGCGCGGTCAACTGATCGCCAATGAAATACTTACTGCCCACGCTTTGCTGCTTGTGCAGTCGCGCGGATAATGCCTCCAGGATCGGCTTCATTTTGCTCGGAGCGGCGGCGGCATTCTGTTCCGAGTAGCTATACGAGAGCACCATCGGGTTGTTCTTGAAGGCGTCCCCTTGGGTTTTCAAGAGTGTGTCAAACATGACGTGACGGGCGTTCCAGGTAAACCCATCTTCCCCGCACAACGCGGTGGACAGGCCAATCATCAACGCACGTTCGTCAACTTGTTGAGGCAGGAGTGAGGGCGTGGGCGCGAGGCGTTCAGCCAACAACAGGATTTCGTACCAGCCGGTGCGTGGGGCTTCATTGTTATAGACCGCCACTGGGGCATTGCGATGGCCGGTCCAGGCGACGAGTTCATCGTTAGTCCCGCCACCCTGCTGGGCCACGGGCACATAGGGAATCTTTTTGACATGGAGGATATATTTCGTGGCTTCCCCCCACGGAGCTGGGCCACCAGCGGTGAGCGCTACACGCAGGCCGGACAAATTTTTCGCTTCGGCGACTGTTTTGTATTGCATGGGGTCGAGATCCTTTCCTTGTTGCTAGGCAGTTATAAGTTGTCGGTCATCATTTGTTAGTGGTGCCAGGCATGGTGTTAATGAGATGGGGATACTGAGAGGCTTTCCTCACTTGTCAATTCGGAAACATGTTCCGCTTCATACTGTTCAATCAACACGCCCACTATTTCCATTAAAGAGGCCAAGGCGTGGGATTCGTCCTCACCCACTGCGTCAATCAAAGTATCCAGTACCGCGACAAGGCGACGATATTCAGCTTCGGTATGGGGCACGAACAGAGTGCTCGCCATCTCAGGCCAGTGCGTCGCCACAACAGTGAGATTAGGGGGTTGCACGTTCATGCGTTATTCCTTAGCGGAACGAAGCGGAGCAGGGGTCCCGTGATCGAAGAGGATACGCATCACGGTTACGCCGCTACTGGCGCATCAAGGCTGCGCGCCGCGAATTCCAAGACGAGTTGAATCTGTTCGGGTGCAATATCGAACCATTCCGCGATGTCCTCAATGCTGGCCCCGGCCTCAAGGTTCTCGAATACGGTGGCGACAGGCATGCGCGTCCCACGAAATACCCATGCCCCGCTGACCTTGCCGGGAATACTTTCCACGATAGGGCATTGTGACCAATCAAGCGCCATAGCTAGCTACCCTCCAGTGTCGTCGTTATCAATGTTCCCTTTCCGCCACCAACGCGAACGCTTATCGAATAGACCGCGTTTTCGCCGTACACTGGCGCGTTCTTCACGTTTGCAACTGCTTGCGCGCGGCCTCGGTGAACGCCTTGGTCGCCTGCTCGTCTTTAAGCAGGCTGTCGATTTTCACCGGCACTTCCACGCCCTTGCGGCACGCTGGGCGTTCTTTCATGGCATCAAGCCAACGCCTCAGATTGGGCAATCCGTCAATTGGCACGCCGGACCACTTGTAGGTGCGCACCCAGCACCAGTTGGCGATGTCCGCGATCGAATACTCTTGCCCAAGCCACTCGCTTTCGCCCAGTCGCCGCTCAAGCACCTCGAATAACCGACGACATTCGTGTTGATAGCGATCAATCGCCGGTTGAATCTTCTCCGGGAAATAGCGAAAGAAGACGTTCGCCTGCCCCATCATCGGGCCAATTCCGCCCATCTGAAACATAAGCCATTGGATGACCTCGGCGCGCGCTTTTGGCTCAGTCGGTAACAACCGACCGGTTTTCTCGGCCAGGTAGATCATCATCGCACCCGTCTCAAAGACGGTGATGTCGTGCCCGCCCGGCGCATCGTGGTCGACCAGCACGGGAATACGCCCATTGGGGTTCAGTTTCAGAAACCACTCTTGCTTCTGCTCGTTGGCGCCGAGATTGACCGCATGAACGGTGTACGGCAGTCCCAGTTCTTCCAGCGTGACCGAGGCTTTGTGGCCGTTTGGGGTGGAGGCGGTGTAGAGGTCTATCATTGGGTGAGGCTCCATTCTGGTAGGCGTTCGGCGAGTAGTCCAGATTCCATCTGTTTCCCCCAGGCTCCTTGCTGAACGCCTGCGTCATCGTTTGTTAAGCTGCTTTTATTCTCTCCGTTGGCAGGAAGCTGAGATATTCTCGAACTTCGAGTTGCATGCGGTCAATCTCGGCCAAGAAGCCAGACACGGAGGCCCGGTAATTCACTGGATTAGTTTCTGTGTTACGCAGATGGGCCACTTGGTTCTGAAACCAGGCGATCCGTTCCAAGGTCGTTTGTAACTGTTGATCGTTCGCAATCATGTTCCCTCCAGGAGGATTTCCACGATACCGCGTTGACCGCCTTCGCGGCGCACCTGCCAGTATTCGATCATTGCTTGCTCTCCGCCTATTGCTCCAGAGCGACGGGTCCAGAAGACACTGGCACCAAAGCGCGCGTGGGCTTCCATGTGCTGAAACACGCCCGCTACTTCACCCGTCACAACGGTCAAGTCGAATGTATCTTCCATGAGGAGGAGGAGATCAATGTCATTAGGTTCGGCTTTGGCGGTGATGAACGAGCCAAACACCGCAACTCGTGCCACTTGTCCAGTCGAGATTGCAAGTTGGTAGAGCCGGGTCAAGCGGTCAGCCACAGCGGCACGCTGGACTGACCCCTGACCGAAGCGAGCAAGCACCTCCGACAGGGTTGCGCCATGCACCCCAGGCGGCAAGTCTCCATCCTCATTGAAGGCTGGCAATGTCACCGGTCAACCTCCAGGCTAATCCCCACCCCGTCAATTCGAGAACACATCCACTTTGGTTTTGGATGCCCAACCTACTTCGTAGGGCGCGGCCATGCGGCCATACGCACGGAGATGCTTGAACTTCCACTGACCGTTGATCTTGATGTAGTCGTCTTCATAACGGGCAGCGATCCACATCTGCTGAGTGTCCTTATAGAACGTGAATGGCCCCAGGAAATACCAGCTCCCGTGCGCCTCGTTGCCGTTCACTTCGATACGCGGATTGAACACGTTGTGTTGCGAGAAGAGGATGCGATCCTCGAAACTCTTGAACAGCTTGCGTAGCTCCGCAGGGCCTTGCGCCTTGCCGATTCCCGGCCCTTCCCAAATCCCATCCTCGACGAAAATCGTCACGATGCGGTCTTGGTTATGCTTGTCGTCGCAGATGTCACAGTATTCGGCTTTGAGCTTCTTGATCGCTTCAACATCCTGCAGGACGGTGATGTGCTTTTCGAGTTCGGCGGTTGTCATGGTATGAACCTCCTTCTTGGTTACTTGCCAATTTTTCTGCCCGTGGGTTGTTCGTGTCCCAGGATCGGATGTGGTTGATACGGCGCTTCCACAGCGGCGATCTCTTCCGCGCTCAGCGTCATGTCCACCGTCGCGATTAACTCCTTGAGATGCGGAATTTTCGTCGCTCCGACGATCGGGGCCGCAACCCCAGGCGCTTGCAGAATCCAGGCACAGGCGATCTGCGTCGGGGATACCCCGCGTTGTTTGGCAACCTCATCCACCGCCGCTGCCACGGCGAAATCACTCTCATGGAAGTAGAACTTCTGGGCGAATTCATCGGTTTCCGCGCGCTTGGTCGATTGCAGGTCCGGCGCGGTCGTGCGTTTGCGCGCGAAGAATCCTCGCGCGAGTGGACTCCAGGGAATCAACGCTACTCCTTGGTCAAGACACAACGGGTTCATCTCGCGCTCTTCCTCGCGATAGATGAGGTTGTAATGGTTCTGCATGGTGACAAAGCGGTGCCAGCCATGCTCCTTGGCGGTGTACAGCGCCTTCGAGAACTGCCACGCGGCCATGCTGCTCGCGCCGAGATAGCGCACCTTGCCACTGCGCACCAACGCATCGAGTGCATCCAACGTTTCCTCAAGCGGCGTCGAGAAATCCCAACGATGGATTTGATAGAGGTCGATATAGTCCATCTTGAGGCGGCGCAGGGAATTGTCACACGCTTCCATGATGTGCTTACGGCTGAGGCCACGACGATTCGGTCCAGGTCCCGCGGGTCCCCAGACCTTGGTCGCGACGACAATGTCATCACGCGAAGCCATCTCGTTGAGCCACTTCCCGGTGATCTCTTCGCTGGCACCGGCGGAATAGGTGTCCGCCGTATCGAAGAACGTGATGCCCGCTTCCAGCGCGATGGCGAAGTGCTCGCGTGCTTCCTGTTCGTTGAGCGCCCACTCGCGTGGCATCGCCCATTTGGGTTGTGGCCCGCCACCGTAGGTCATGCACCCAAAGCACAGACGCGACACGGTCACGCCTGTATTGCCGAGCTTAGTATATTTCATCGTTGTGTTCCTCCTTAACTGTATTGCCATTATGTAATGTAAGCGTTCAGCCGTCAGTCCTTCTCTCTAGCGAAAAACTCTCAATGCCCAACTCCCAACTTTCCTCCCAGTCTTTTCCCTCAAGTCATCGCGGAATGCAAGTGAAATGGCTGGACATCGCGGGCGCTCTGCTGGTAGAGAAGGAGCACAATGGGGTCGGGGGCACTGTCGATGCCTCGCGAATCCCTCACAGTCCGACACACATTGGGAGGGGAACAGCTATGCAAGGACTCGAAGGGGTGAAAATCCTCGAACTGGGGAACATGGTGTCCGCGGCGTATGCCACCAAGTTGATAGCCGATCTGGGCGCTGACGTGATCAAAGTCGAAGAGCCGGGTGGGGATCTCGCGCGCCAACGCGGACCATTTCCCAAGGGTGTCCCCGACCCTGAACAAAGCGGACTGTTTCTCGCGCTCAATACCAACAAGCGAAGTTGCACGATTGACCCCAAGCAGGACCCCGACGCGCTCGGACGTTTGGTGGCCTGGGCGGATGTGCTGGTTCACAACTATTCTCCAGCGTCGATGGCGGCATTGGGGATCGACTACGAAGCTTTTCGGGCGATCAATCCACGGTTGGTGATGTGCTCAATCACGCCATTTGGGTTAAGCGGACCGCATAAAGATTATCACGCCTACGAACTCACCTATGCGCATGGCGGCGGGTGGGCATGGTTGAGTCCCGGTGGGTCGGATCGTCCTGACTTGCCGCCGCTTAAAGCCTTTGGCCAGCAGTGCGGTTTTCAGACCGGGCTTATCGCGTCCACGGCGACGATGGCCGCTTATTTTCGGACGTTGGAGACGGGGATCGGAGAACACATTGATCTGTCCGCGCACGCGAGTGCCACGTCGTTCGTGGAAATGAATGTGTACTTCTATAGCTACCTGGGCAAGATCGCCTCACGCTTGGGACGCAAGATTCTCGCCCCGCTTGGTATCTACGAGTGTCAGGATGGCGCGATTCTGCTCCTGACCGCGCAGCCGGACCAGTTGCAGCGCTTGATCGAGTTCATGGGCAACCCCGCGTGGGCGCAAGAGGAGTATTGCAAGAGTCCGTTTACGCTCGCGCGTCATCTTGATGTGGTCGATCCCCATCTTCGCGCGTGGATCAAAGGCTGGAAAGTGGCGGACTTATTTCATGCCGCGCAGGCCCAGCGGATCTGCGTCGCGCCAGTGTGCACGATGGCAGATCTTCCCACGCAAGAACAATTGCAAGCACGACGATTCTTTATTGATGTGACGCATCCACGTGCCGGGACCTTGCCCCATCTTGGTGCGCCGTACCATCTACACGAGCCGTGGTGGCGTATGCGGCGACCCGCACCGCTGCTGGGAGAACACAACGAAGAAGTCAGGACAAGTCTGGGACAAGTCTCGAACAAGTCTCAGGCCAGTTCAACTCCGAACTCTGAACTCCGAACTCCGAACTTGCCGCTCGCGGGCGTGCGGGTGCTCGCGTTCACCTGGGCCTGGGCCGGACCGTATGGCGCTATGCAGTTGGCGCACTTGGGCGCAGAGGTGATTCATGTGGAATCCAAAACGCGACCCGATGGAGCCCGGCTGGTGCCAATTCATCCGACGGGCGTCACGCCGAGTCTCAACACGGTGGGGTACTTCAATCAGTGGAACCAAGGCACCAAAAGCATCGCGCTTGACCTCAGCAAGCCCGAAGCCCTTGATATTGTGAAGCGCCTCGCCGCGACGTGTGATGTGGTGATCCAGAACTTCGC
>JABFSC010000445.1 GCA_013140885.1 Deltaproteobacteria bacterium
CTGCTGCAAGCGCCGTGTGGGCGACTCGCGGATCGCATGAATAAAGCGCGGTTGGTCGGGATCGGTGGCTTACTCAGCGCCATTGCCCTGTGTGGCTTTCCGTGGGCGAGCGGATTTTGGCAGTTATTCATGTTCAATTTGCTGGTGGGAGCCGCCTATGGTCTGGCTTTCCCGGCGCATCTCGCGTTGGCGATGGAGAATGCCCGCGGCTCTGGCATGGGGGCGATGATGAGCCTGCTGATGTTCGCGCATGGACTCGGGATGATGATTGGTCCGATTCTGTTTGGTGGCATTGCCAAATACTGGAGCTTAGGCGGCGCGTTTTGGAGTGGCGGACTGCTGAACATCGCGATCATCGTTCTCTGCTATCCGTTGATGCACGCGGTCGTGGCCACACCAGAAAGTTCACTCATACGCAAGCCAGAATCGGTCGTCACGGATTAGGAGCGAGGGCGGTTGGCGGGATTCCCTCTCCCGGCTGGGAGAGGGCTGGGGTGAGGGGAAGCAAGTGACCTTTCCTTAGTTTAGAAAAACTTCACCACGCTCCGCGCGACTTCCCCTTGTTTGAGCAGATCATACGCCTCGTTCACCTGGTCGAGGGAGAAGGTGCGCGAGACCAATTCGTCGATTTTGATTTTCTTCTCAAGATAGAGTTCCACCAGTCGTGGCATGTCGATCCGCGGACGGGTCGAGCCATAGTAGGACCCGATGAGCCGTTTCTCCATCATGGTGAACACATTGGGATTGAGCGACACCCGCGCGCCTTCCGGCGAGACGCCGACAATGGTGCAGGTCCCACGCCGCGCGGTCATCTTGAACGCCAACTCAATCGTCTTCGCCGTGCTGATGACCTCAAAGCCATAATCGACTCCACGTCCACCGGTCAGTTCCATGACCGCCTTGAACGCGTCGTCCTTGGCCGGGTTCACAAAATGGGTCGCGCCAAAGGTCTTGGCGTAGTCGAGTTTGTTCGGCAGCAAATCAATGGCGATGATCTGTCGGGCACCAGCCAGCGCCGCGCCCTGAATCACATTGAGTCCGACACCGCCACAGCCGATCACGGCAACCGTGGTGCCAGGTTGGACTTGCGCGGTGTTAATCGCCGCGCCAACCCCGGTCATCGTGCCACAGCCGACGAAACAGGCGCGATCTAGCGGCATATCGTCACGAATCTTGATCGCGCAGCTTTCGGGGACAACCGTTTCCTCGGCGAAAGAGGCGGTGAAGGCAAAGTGGAAAATCTCGGACCCGTTCTTTTGCAGGCGGGTGGTCCCATCAAGCAATGTTCCCATGCTCTTGGGTCGCGTCTCGCAGAGATGTGGCGTGCCTTGGGTGCAGGAGAAACAGTGGCCACACACGGGCGAGAAGGACAAGACGACGTGATCGCCTTCTTTCACCGACGAGACGCCCGGCCCGACTTCCAACACGATGCCCGCGCCCTCATGACCAAGGACGATGGGCAAGGGCATCCGCATGTCACCGGTCATAACGTGCAGGTCACTGTGGCAACAGCCATTGGCGGCCACTTTCACTCGCACTTCCCCGGCTTTCGGGGGCGCGAGCGTGAGGTCTTCAATCACTAATGGTTTGTTCGGTTCGTAGAGTACCGCGGCTTTCATAGCATCTCCTCCTCGTACAAGTATTGGATGTGCGGTTGTCTATAAACAGGACCCTGCTGGGGGTGTCAACGACGGGAGGAGGGCCTAATGAACTTTGACGAACAAAATCGGTAGTCACCTGATCCCCCTCACCCTGACCCTCTCCCAGCCGGGAGAGGGAACCTGGAAGCACCCGTCCTGCCATGACCGAAGTTGATCGTCAAAATTGATTAGCTTATGGCTTCTAGTGAAAGTGGTCCCGCCATGGAGGGAGCGAAGCGAACAAGCCATAAGCCCTTTGCCCTTACTTCGCCATCCGCCGCGCGAATTCCGCATGCGCGGGACTCGCGACGCCTTCCCCCAGCGTGCGTAGCACTCCCGCCAAATCGCCGCGCAGCATGGCTGCGGCATCAAGCCAGAGACCGGGAAAGGTCTCGCTTTTGTATACGGCTTCCTCACTTGGGGAGAGGCGCTCGTACCGTCCTTCGCGCAAGACAAACCAATCAATGGCGTTGTCCAATGTTCGCCAGACGACATACTCACGCACGCCGTGGCGACGATAGACCTCGAGCTTTTGATGCAGGTCATACGCGACGCTACTGGAAGCGACCTCCGCCACGAATTCAGGAGGGCCTTCAATAAAACCGTCACTTCCGACCTGGGATTGTCCGCCGTGAGTGAGCCGAAGGAGTACATCTGGCTGCGGTTCGTTGTCGAGGTCCAACCGAACGGTAGCGTTATCGCTCGCCTCAATTCCTGACGTCGATGCGAGGTAAACTCCAATCCAGGTGCTTGCGAGGATGTGTTCGCGACCATGTCCTTTGTGACGAACAGGGGAGGGCATGTAAACGACTCCTTCGATGAGTTCCGCTTTCTTGAGGTGTGGCATGGCTTCGTAGCGGCGCTCAAACTCTGGCCGAGTGAGGCGGTCGCCATTTTCAAGCGCGGGCACTCTCCGCACCAGCACCGA
>JABFSC010000712.1 GCA_013140885.1 Deltaproteobacteria bacterium
TCAGGCCATCACCGCACCGGGCGGGAAAAGTTCGGGGAAAAGTTCGGGGAAAAGTTCGGGGAAACCCGAGGACCGGATTCTCGCCATGGTGACGAAAGAGCCGGGGCTTTCCATTCCGCAAATGGCAGCGGCGCTGAATATCACTCCCCGCGCGGTGGAAAAGCAGATCCGCCAGCTCAAGGCTACTGGCCGCCTGCGCCGTGTCGGCCCGGCCAAGGGCGGTCACTGGGAGGTCATGCCGTGAACGAAAAACCGCGCTCCGAGCGCAAGACGCAAACCCGAGTCGTTGCCTTGTTCACCGACCCAGTGTGGCCCGATAGCCTTGGCTATCGCTACCTCGGCGAGTGGCACAAGCGCGAGAACAACCGCGCCATTGAGACCGCGCTCTTGCGTGACAACCTGACCGCGCGCGGCTACTCGCCCGCCCACATCTCCGCCGCCTTGCAGAAACTGGAGACCGCCGCCGATGCGACCGGCCTCACGCTCTACCAGGCCAACCTGCGCACCTACCAGCTTCTGCGCTACGGCGTGCCAGTGCAGATTGCCGCGGGCCAGGCGCATGAGGCCGTGCACCTGATTGACTGGGAGCACCCGGAGCGGAACGACTTCGCGCTGGCCGAAGAGGTGACGCTGAAAGGTGGCTACGAGCGGCGGCCCGATATTGTTCTCTATCTCAATGGCCTCGCCATCGCGGTGATCGAACTCAAGCGTAGCTCGGTCGAGTTGGCCGAGGGCGTGCGGCAACTCATCACTAACCAGGAAGAGATATTCAACAAGGGCTTCTTCAGCACCGTGCAGCTCGTGCTGGCGGGCAGCGACTCGCAAGGCGTGCGCTATGGCACCACCGGCACGCCAGAGCAGTTCTTCGTCGAGTGGAAAGAGGAAGTCAATGGAGAGTTGAGAAGGGACAATGGAGAATGGACGACAAAGCATACTTCTCAATTTTCAACTCTCTCTTCTCCTTCGACTCCCGGGGCACTGCTCGACCGACCGCTCGCGCAGCTTTGTAACAAGACGCGGCTCCTCGACCTGATGCGCAACTTCATCATCTTCGACGCCGGTCAGAAGAAGGTGCCGCGGCCACACCAGTTCTTCGGCGTGAACGCCGCGCGGGAACGTATCGCCAAGCGCGAGGGCGGCGTGATCTGGCACACTCAGGGCAGCGGCAAGAGCATTCTAATGGTGTTGATCGCTAAGTGGTTGCTGGAGTTTGACCCCGAAGCGCGGATCCTTGTCATCACCGACCGGGATGAGCTGGATAAGCAAATTGAGGGCGTGATGAAGAACGCCGGGGTCATCGGGGCCGAGTCGCCTTCACCGCGCATCACCTCGCGAGAGGAGTTCGCGCGGAAGCTCGGTGCGACCACGCCACGCCTGTTGTGCGCGCTGATTCACAAGTTCGATGTGGCCGACCTCAAGGGCGACCGGCCACCTGTCAGCGGGCGCTTCTACGTGTTCGTGGACGAATGCCACCGGACCCAGGGGGGCGACATGAATATGCAAATGAAGCGCTGGCTGGAGGGCGCGATCTTCATCGGGTTCACCGGTACGCCGCTGTTGCGCCGCGACAAGAAGATGACGCGCGACGTCTTCGGCACTTATATTCACACCTACAAGTTCCACGAGGGCGTCGCCGACGGCGTGATTCTGGACCTGAAATACGAAGCGCGCGACGTGCCGCAACGGCTGACTTCGCCTCAGGCTATCGAAGCGTACTTCGCGCAAAAAACGAAATCGCTCAACACTTTTCAGCAGGCGGTGCTCCGCAAGCGCTGGGCGACGATGGAAGAGCTGATGAGCGCCGAGGAGCGCAAAGCGCGCATCGTCGCCAGCATCATCCACGACTTCGACACGAAACCCCGCCTCAACAACAACCGGGGGACGGCGATTCTCGTGGCCGCGAGCATCCATGATGCCTGCCACTACTTCCGGCTGCTGCGGAACAAGCCCTTCGGCCAACATTGCGGCATCATCACCTCCTACGAGCCCAACCACAATGCGATCTCGCGCGAGCCCGCCAACAGCGACGAGCGCTACAAGTTCGATACCTATACCCAGTACGTCCTCAAGAACGGCCAGACCACCAAGCAGTATGAGGACGAGACCAAGCTCCGTTTCATCAAGGAGCCGGCGCGCATGAAGCTGCTGATTGTCGTCAGTAAGCTGCTGACCGGCTTCGACGCGCCGAGCTGCACGTACATCTACCTCGACAACGAACTGCGCGACCACAACCTGTTCCAGGCTATCTGCCGCACCAACCGGCTTGATGGTGACGACAAGGACTACGGGTACATCGTCGATTTCAAGGAGTTGTTTGGCGAGGTGCAAGAAGCCATTGCCGTGTACAGCTCCGATGAATTGGACATTGACGCGGGTGGCGGTGGTGACAACAACGTCCACCTCAAGAACTGGCTGGAGGAGGGCAAAAAGAAACTCGACGAGGCCCGCAAGGCGCTGCACTATCTGTGCGATATGGTGGCGCCGCCGCGTGAAGTGGAGCAGTATCTGCATTATTTCTGCGGCAATGCCGCCAACCCGAATGCGCTGAACGAGACCGAGGACCTCCGGGTGCGATTCTACAAGGCCGTCGCGATTTTTGTGCGGGCGTTCGCGGCCATCGCGCGGGAGCTGACCGAAGCCGGGTACTCCGACCCCGACGCGGACAGGCTGCGGCAAGAGGTCGAGTTGTACAGCGACATCCGCTCCGCCATCAAGAAGCACTCCGGCGAGGAACTCGACATCAAGCCTTATGAAGCGGACATGCGTCATCTCTTGAACACCTACATTCAGGCCGACCCGGCGACGGACTTGGGCATGCTGGCCGATGTGTCATTGACCGAGCTCATCATCAAGACCGGGATTCACGACGCCATCGCCAGGAAACTCAACGAGAAGGGGAAGCTCTCGAAAAACGCGATCGCGGAAGGGATCATCCACAACGTCCGCAAGACCATCATCCGCGAGCAGCTCACCGACCCCCGCTTTTACGAGCAGATGTCAAAGCTACTCGAAGACCTCATCGCGCGAAGCCGGGCGGATGCCGCGGCGTACGAAGAGTTTCTCCGTCAGGCCGAGGCGCTGGTGAAGCGGCTGGCCACGAAGCACCTGGACGGGGAGGTGCCCGCGGCGCTGCACGGCAAGCGGGAGGCGACGGTGATTTACAACAATCTGCCAGGGATTCTCGCGGCGGGGCGTGCCAAGGCCGAGGTGGACGGCGTGGTTGAGTCGCGCGAGGAATTCGGGAATGAGCGTCTCAGGTTGACGCTTGAGATCGACCGCGTGATGCGCGAGCGGGCTCCGGCGGGCTGGAAGGGCGATCAGGCACGGGAGGCGCAGGTGCTCAACGCGCTTTTCCCGCTCCTCGACCGTGATCGCGAAGCGACGGCCGCCTTGTTCGAGCTTCTCAAGAACCAGCCGGGATACTGATGATGGTGGAAACGATCCAGCTCGGCGAGATCGCCATCGCCGTGACGCGCAAGGACATCAAGCATGTGCATTTATCGGTGCATCCTCCGAGTGGGCGCGTCACGCTGGTCGCGCCGGAGGCCACGCGCCCGGAGGTGGTCCGCGCCTATGCGGTCGCCAAGCTGGGGTGGATTCGCGATCAGCAAGCAAAGCTACGTGGGCAGGCACGGGAAACACCGCGGGAGTTTGTCGCGCGTGAGAGCCACTACCTCTGGGGCAAGCGCTACTTGCTTTCGGTCAGAGAGGCGGAGGCGAAACCCTTCGTGCGGTTGGATCACCGCAGGATCATGCTCACCGTGCGTCCCGACAGCAGTAAGGTGAAGCGGGAAGCCGTCATGCACGAATGGCACAAGTCCCTTCTGCATGAGGCGATCCCTGGCCTGATTCGGCGGTGGGAGCCGAAGTTGGGTGTTGAAGTGGCTGGGTACTTCCTCCAGCGCATGAAGACCAAGTGGGGCGGCTGCAACCATCGAGCGCGGACCATCCGCCTCAACACCGAGCTGGTGAAGAAGCCGAAAGACCTCCTGGAGTATGTGGTCGTCCATGAGATGCTCCACTTACTCGTTCCCACGCACAGTGAGCGATTTTTCGTGCTGATGAGCACGTACTACCCGGCCTGGCGGGAAGCGAGAGCGGAGCTGAATGAGTTGCCGCTGGGAGCGGAAACTTGGCGGGGGTAGGGGACTGTGCGCGGGATGGAAATGCCACGGGCAAAAGTGTCAATTTCGACGGGACGCAGATCCGAATGGCGTGGTTCCGCGCGGGCATCAATGCCCACGTCATGAGAAGGCGCCGGATGAATCCGGCTTTCTGAGCCCCATTCATGGGGCGTCTTGGCGTAGCCCGGCGATTGATCGCCGGGGGCACTGTGCCAAGGTCGTGTGGTTCGATTTAGTCAGGACAACGTCCGGCCCTCCAGCTCGCTGTTCTCCGGTTTCTCGTTATGCTATGCCCCCCGTGGGAGAAAGCCGTACTCAAAAAGGAGGGAAGAATCATGCCGCTATATCTGGACGAAATTTGGCTCAACGAAACCTCGCCGGACAACACCAAGAAGATTCACCAGATGTTTCAAGGCGTGCTCAGTGGGAAAACCGGATTTCCCGCTGGTGTCACGCTCAAGGCCGGTCCGTGGGCATCCAACGAAGAGGCGAAGATTATTTTGATCCTCGACATTCAAGATCACGCCAAAACGTTCGTGACATTCTCAACGATTATGGCGAGTGGGCTTGTCACCAAGCGCCGACTGACCCCGATTGTCGAGTGGAGCGCGATGGACGAGGTGGTCAAGGCGCTCTAGGAAAAATGAAGAATGAAGAATGAACAAGGAAAAATTTGGGACCACCAGTATGAACTTTCTCCTTCCGTATTCTTCAATTCTTCATTCTTCATTGACGAACCACTCCTCTACGACCACTTGCCCTGACGGATGTCCGCGCCCAGTGGGCTTTCAGGACGGTATGCGAGTAGCGGCCACCGCGTACCGTCCTGCTATGACGGATGATAGAACCCGTCACTGCGAATGGAGTTCAGGGCGTTTGTCAGGGTGATGCCCTGCTCCACCTCCACCCATTTCCCCGTATGTCGCATGAACGAGAGATTGAAGCGGTCCTCTCCCACGTACTCAAGGCGAGTGAACAGGCTCTCGAAGAACGGGGAAATCGCCGTCGGGCCGGGACAGGCGTACTTGGCCACGAAATAGAAATAGTTCCGATGCCATTTCGTGAACAGGTCCACAATATAGTTCCACCGCATGTCTTCCGGTGGTGGCTGGATGTATTGCGGTTTCCATTCGTCAATGAGCTTTTGGCTCTGTTGGGACACCTCGATTTTCACCGCCTCAGGCACTCCGGTCTTCGGGGTGGAACGCGGCGCATAGACCCACATTTTGGGCGGAAGTTTTCGTATCGCCATATCAACTCCACTGCGATCTTCTGGAAAGTTACTTGACCTCTGGACACGTTGATCTCAACACATACGACCACGACTCGCACCTTCCACTCAGCCGTTGTCGCTTTCCGGTATTCTCGCACGATGACCCAGGAACCGCTACTTTTCCGAGGTCCCAGACGATGCAACGAGGAGTGTCCGTACTATGAATTTGTATATCCACCGGCCCAATCAACATCTTGAGCGTGGGGAGCGAGCGCTTATGCGCATCGCCACCGAGCTGACGAGCTTCTTGCTCACAGTCCAGCGGTCTCTGACCTTCGAGACGTTACATCTGTCCAAGCCTCAACGTGAGACCGTCGCTCATCTCTTGGTGGAGTTCGCCGAAGACGTATACCAGGACATTGGCATCTGGCGGAGTCTGGAACAGTACAATCGCGATTTCTTCGGCACCCCACTTCCTTGCCTTCTTCCCGCGGACGCGCCGGTTGATGCCCAGCCAGTGACGCCCGCCCGCGTGCAGTATTTCCTCTGGACGCTCTACAGTGAACTCGACCCTGAGTTGACACTCGCTCCCCAGCACCGAGACTTGACGCGGTTGGCGTCGGAGATCGCCGCGTTTCTGCATGAGCGGTTTTCGCACGTGCGGTTTGACTCAGGAGTGAAAACGTTCCTGACTCAGCCGAACACGTATGGCTGGGATGTCAAGAAAAAGCTCATCTGGTTAGGCCAGCACTCGTATCTTTTTCGCCTGAGTTTCGGCAATTATGTGCGGGCGCACGGCGGGAAGCCCGATATTCCCACGATTGATGATTTTCTGTGCCAAGAGACGACCGCTTGGTCCGGTCTTGGTGTGATCGACCTGCTGGCCGCGCTCCTCGACATCACCGACGAGCAACGCGCAACCTTGCGGGGATGGTATGAACGCCATACCGCGTATTTCCGAGTGGTCACGGCGCGCGAGCCGGTCTTGGAACTTGTGAATCTGCTCAATGAGCGGTCGTATTCCGTCAGAGTGGAAGGAGAAGTGAAGCACTTCCAAGAGGGTGGGCTGGTGTTCGGCGCTTTAGTCCCCTGGGACGGCTTATGGTATTGGTCTGGAGTGCAGCAAACCTTTGGTGTGGTTCCCGACGAGACGCTCCAGAGCGTCCTTCGGGAATTTCCCCGCAAAGCTTCGCAGATCGTCTATCGCTACTGTGAATCCCAGGCGGCGAAAGCCCGCGAAATCGTGGGGAAGCATTATCGGCAATTCCTGGCCTACTATGGCAAGGATTTCGTCCATTACTCCGATAACCGCTCCATGGCGGAAGATCTGCGCAAGTTCTACCGTTACCAACAGGAAGCGACGCTCAAGGACCTCTCCGCGGCGGACCGCCAAAAATACGCTCGTGCCAACCTGCTTCAGCCGCTGGTGCTTCCGCCGGAACTGCTCAATATGAAGAATGGTGTTGGCCTCTATTTCCACCCCGCCGAAGGGCAAGAACTCATGGCGGGTTTCAACGCGATTGTCAGTGGATTGCGTAAGCAAGGCGAGCACCTGACCGAGGACGAAGCCGCAAGCCTCAAATCTTTTCTCCATGGAGATGCCATCAGTCCAGAGTTTGTCAGAGCCGTCGTCCGAGCATACGGAGATGCTTCGATTGCCACGGTGTTTTTGATCCAGCGGGAGGCTGCTCCTGGGTATCTGGAATATCTGCTGCGGAGATATAAAGGCCATTTCTATCGCCGCCGGTATCCCAGTCTCACGCTGGTCAATCATGAATTCGAGAGGTAAGGAGAGCGCCTGTGCCTGTCACCTACACCAATGCCAGAGGACAACCCTATTTCTTGCACCAAGGGCGAACCAAGACGGGGAAGCCCACCTATTACTTTTCCCTGAAACGGGAAGGGCCATTGGTCGATTCCATTCCCGACGGATTCGAGATTTATGAGAATCCCAATACCCAAGTGTTTCTTCGCAGGATTCCTCCGAAGCTCATTACCGATGAGGAACAACAGATCGTTATGGACGGTATGCGCAGGAATGCCAGTGTGGAATCCTACCGGATAGATGTGAAAGGCAAGGCGATCATCATTTATATCGCCGATCAGGATAGTGATGCCTTCGACAGGATATTCCAATATTTCCCTTCTTCCCCAGAAGAAAAAGCGCGGATGATGACCGTCCTGCGACAGCAGATGCATTATTCTCCCATGATGCAGTTCATCCTCTCCGATGAGGAACGGCGACTCTTTTGGCCCCAGCGGTATTGTTTCCGCGGATCGATTGACGACTGGATCAGCATTGGGGTGCCCGATACGCTGACAAACGTGGTCAAGACGTATGTCAAACATCTGGGCAAAGCGTCATATTTTGAACTATTCCAATACAGTTAACTCATAGCGAGTTCAAAGAGCCGCCTCCTCATCCGACCCTGTTAGGAGCGGATCATCTTCCCAGTCACGCCGCGCCAAAGGCGACGCAAGAGCCCCGGAAAGAGCTGCTTGTGTAATCGCCTCGTTATCGGGAATTCCGGGGCGATTTCCTGGAGAAACGACTCATAGTGCTCCGCCAGCTCGCGGTTCCCGGTCGCCAGGAAGTAGAGTCCCACGACGCCCATGAAATTGGTGACTTCCGAGAGATGAAACCGCTTGCGCTGGGGATAGAGCAGCCGCAAATCGAACGTGTGCGCGAAGATCTCGGCCACCTGCGCATGGGCTCCGCGCGCCAAACAGACCTCGGCGTAGTTCACCCGTGCGAATAGATACTCAGGATTCTGGCGATAGTTTTCTTCCGCTACGGCTTCCGCTTCCCGCCGTTGGCCAGCCCGCGCATGC
>JABFSC010000421.1 GCA_013140885.1 Deltaproteobacteria bacterium
CATTAGAGTGAGTGAGCATAAACGTTGTCCAAAGGAGTCTTCACCTCATGAGTGCTGCACAACCGGCGGTATCCCATATTGCAACCATCCAACCTGACGATATGGAGCGTGAAGTCGAGGAACTCGTTGCGAATGCCCAGGAGTGGTTGGATACTCCCAATGATCGGTTTGAAGGACGTCCCCCGCGGACCTTACTCCATACGAACGAAGAACAACGCCTGCGTGAGATACTCGACTCCATCAAGCATGGAATGGTGGCGTGAATCTCCTCGGCTGCTTGGCGCTTAGCCGAAGCCCGGAGACTGGAACCTGGTATCGCGCGATCCAACCACAATTTTGGCAAACCTCACTCACCACCACCCAAACTAAAGTCCTTCCCAGTCGTTTTAATGAAGGAAATGTCGCGCGTCCACAGTTCGAGGTCTTGTACCTTGCGGAAACCCAGATGGTCGTGATGTTCGAGGTCCAAGCTTTATTTGGATCACCAACGCAGCCGGGTGGGGTGATTGCGAATCCGCGACGCTCGTGGACAGTGATTAATGTACAGGTCCAACTGCAAGATGTGGCTGATCTCACGCAGGTCTCGCAGCAAACGCTCCTTGCCACCACCGCGCAAGAACTCACAGGGGATTGGTACGGCTATCAACAGCGGAGTGCTCTGACCTCGGTCACTCACCCCGTTGGCACAGCACCAACCCAAGCGCTTGGGGCCGCGCTGTTTGCCGTTAGCGGGTTGGAAGGATTTCTGACGCTTTCGGCCCGACTGCCCTACCACAAAAATCTGCTCGTGTTTCCCCAAAAGCTGAGACCAGGAAGCAGCATCGTGTTTCACGATCCGGCGACAGGACAACAATATATGATTGCACCTCCTCCGCCGTAATCGTTCGATATGACTGTTCTCATCATGTTGGCGGTAGTTGCTTCGCGGAAGGGAGCGGGCATGGATATGACAAGAAATATATTTGAGACCTGTGTCATTTTTGGTGGAACAGGATTTATCGGGACCCACTTTGCTGCCCATTTACTGACGAACAAACTGGCTGAACGGATTATCCTTGCTGATGTCCGTCTTTCTCCGAAAGAGGCATGGCCGGTCCCGCTCCAAGAGGCGGCTTTGCATGGACAAGTGAAGACCCTACCGATTGACGTTCGGCAGCCCATTGGTCACTCTGAGTTACCAGGACGTGTCGATTTGGTTGTGAACCTGGCGGCTGTCCATCGCGAGCCTGGGCATGAGGCCTACGAGTATTTTGCCACCAATCTTCCTGGGGCTGAGCACGTGTGCGCGTGGGCGGAGCAAGTGCGATGTCCGTGGATTATTTTTACCAGTAGCATTGCTCCGTATGGACCAACAGAAGAAGAGCGAGACGAATATTCACTGCCAGTGCCAATTTCCCCGTATGGCGCATCAAAACTCGCCGCGGAGAAAATCCATCTTGGCTGGCAACGGGCTGGGCAGGGGCGTCGGTTGACGATTGTTCGACCGGGAGTGGTGTTTGGTCCAGGGGAGGGTGGCAATGTCTCACGGATGGTGAAAGCCGTCTTGGGTCGTTATTTTCCCTATATGGGCAACCGACAGACGCGCAAGGCTGGGGGCTACGTGAAAGAGCTTTGTCAGGCGCTCACCTGGGTCATGCAATGGCAAGTCGAGAAAGGGAAAGAGACGATGTTGTTCAACTTCACGATGGACCCCGCGCCGACGGTCGAGGAATATGTGAACACGATTTGTCGAGTTGCTGGTGTAGAGCGTTTCGTGCCTAGTATTCCCTATCCACTGTTGCTCGGCGCTTCCTATCCAATAGCAGCACTCTGCCGTCTCTTAGGAATTCATCAACCAATCAGTCCCGTGCGGGTTCGCAAGCTCGTCCGCTCGAACAACATTGTCCCGAAGTTTTTACGAGAACATGGGTATCCGTATCAATACACGTTGGAGCAAGCGCTGGCGGATTGGCGACGTGAGAAGCCAGAAGAGTGGAGATAGAGAGCTGAGGGGGGAAGCGTTCAGCAGTCAGCTATGCGCATATAGCGGATAGCCTGCTTGCTATGCTCACTCTATGGCGTAGAGGTCTTGCTAAGCCATCCGCCATAAAGCGAGCGCAGTGAGCGAGTCATACTTCTTATATTGTTGGTCGCCTATCGCCTTCTTCTATAGACTTCAAAAAGGACTGTGCTCCTGCTAGTGTATGGAAAATACTGTTGCAGCTATGAGGGAAAAGAGGACCTGGAATGCCCTTTACAGTTGAAGAATTTCGCGACCTTGTTAGCGTTCTAAAAGAGAAGCCCGAGTGGCGTGAAGAACTCCGCCGCTTGGTGCTCACCGATGAGCTTTTATCTTTGCCGGAACATATTGCGCGTCTCCGGAGCGAGACTGCCCAGCATTTTCAAGAACTCGCCATTCAAGTTTCACAACTGGCGGAAGCGCAACGCCGCACCGAAGAGCGAATGGGGCGGTTAGAAGAGACGGTGGCGCAGCTGGCCGAAGCCCAGCGTCGCACGACGGACCAGGTCAGTGAGCTGGTCCGCGCCATGCATACTCTGAGTAATGACGTTGGCGGGCTGAAGGGGGAGAGTCTAGAGAATCGCTACCGCGCAAAGGCCTACGCCTATTTTGGTCCTCTGCTACGCCGCGCGCATGCGCTCTCCCAAGATGAGCTGGCAGATCTACTAGAGGAAGCCATCGAGAGCAGCACTCTTTCTGCCGCCGAGGCTCAGGAGGTTGCCTTGGCCGATGTGGTGGTGCATGGAAAACGCCGAGCGGATGGGGAGGAGGTGTATTTGGTGGTTGAAGTCTCGTGGGGAGTAGGTCACAAGGACGTGACACGGGCTGTTCGCAGAGCAGCGTTGTTTGCCCGTACCGGGGTTACCACTATTCCTGTAGTGGCCGGTCAATGGGTGACAGCCGATGCTGCTCGGTTGGCCCGTGCAGACAAAGTTTGGCAGCTTAGCGATGGGCGCGCTGTTTTGCCCGAATCAGGCGCTACTCTTTAGCGTAGCAGTTATAACCTGGGATCGTGCTGCATCGTCAGATTGAAGAGTGCGATGTCGAAAGCTGATCGCATTAAAGAAGAGATTGGGTGGCTGAAGGTGGTCTTCGGCATTCTCGTCGCGACAGACATCTCGCTAATGGCGTGGCTGGCGCAGAACTTTAGCAGACCCACCCGTTTTCAGGTCTTGGTGGCATTGGCCGCCGTCGCGCTTGTCACGGCTGCGGTTGTCTGGGTAAATCACATAGCGTATGCTCGCATCAAACAACTGGAGGAGTTGTAATGGAATGGGTTCCTGTGGTTGCACTATTGATTCTGTTAGTGGGGCTGGGCTTCGTTGTACGTGAGGCCGTCTTGCACAGCAAAGAGTAGTTGTCTAGGAGGAGGCTCTACCGTCCCTCTGAGCGAAGCTGACGAGCCCACTGAATTCTGTTGTCTTTCGTTATAAACCTATCTCTGCGGGCTCTCAGTCTACCGTCCTTTCCATCGGTCTGTGGGCATTCGTCAACCGTTACCCGTTATCGCCCCTTCGGCAAGCCAAGCACTCGTTCGGCGATGATGTTGCGTTGAATTTCCGAGGTTCCGCCCTCGATCGAATTGGCTTTGGCGCGCAGAAAACCATATTGCCAGTAGGCATCATCGGTGAGGCTGGGCTCACCCTGATACAGTTGCGCGCGGGCGCTTTGCATGTCTACCGCCAACTCCTGTAACCGTTGGTTAGCTTCTGCCCATTGCAGTTTTGGGACCGACCCTTCCGGCCCTGGGGGATTGCCACGCAAGAGGTGGGTGAGGGCACGGTAGTTGTTGAGTTTGAGTAACTCCGTATCGATATAGGCTTGCGCGAGTTTCTGCCGCATCAGTGGGTCTTTAGACACGACCTCGCCATAGCGCAGGGTTTTGCGGGCCGTAGCCACCATATCCTCGTAGTGGCGTTTTTGCGCGAAGGTGAAATAGAAGCTCAGTCCCTGACGCTCGAACATGAGTGAGGTGACGATCACGCGCCAGCCTTGGTTGAGTTCGCCCAAGAGCTGATGTTTGGGCACCTTGACCTCCTCGAAGAACACTTCGTTGAATTCGCTGTCTCCCGTGAGGGTGCGTAAGGGTTTAATCGTCACGCCCGGGCTTTTCATGTCCACGAGTAAGCAGGAGAGTCCCAAATGTTTGGGGGCGTCGGGGTTGGTGCGCACGAGCAGGAGGCACCAATCGGCGTAGAGGGCGAGACTGGTCCAGACTTTTTGTCCGGTGACCACGAAGTAATCGCCTTGCTCGACGGCGCGGGTACGGAGGGATGCGAGGTCGGAGCCGGAATTGGGTTCCGAGTAGCCTTGGCTCCAGAGATGGTCTCCGCTCAAAATGTGAGGCAGGTAGGCGCGTTTTTGGTCTTCGGTGCCGTGGACGATGATGGTCGGGCCGACGATTTCGAGGCCCAAGACATTGAGCAGAGCAGGGGCGCTGGCGACGGCCATTTCTTGATCGAAGATCATGCGTTCGACCATGGATGCGCCACGTCCTCCATATTCCTTTGGCCAAGAGATGCCAGTCCAGCCGCCATCGTGGACGCGGCGTTGCCATTGTTTGAGAAAGGTTAAGTCCTCAGGCGCGGCTTGTGGTTGGAGGTGGCGCAGCCCGGTGTGCGGTGGGACATTGGCGGCGAGCCAGGCACGGAGATCGGTGCGAAATTGCTCTTGTGCGGGGGTGAAATTGAAATCCATGGGTGGTGCTCCTTTTTTTCGTGTCCTTTCCCTGATATAGGCAAATCATGTCACTCACAACGGAACATGTTCTTAACGACGTGCTTGCACTCCCCGATGACCAACGCGCGGAACTCGCCGTGCGCTTGCTGCAAAGCCTTGACCGTGAGGTAGATACAGATGCCGAGGAATCTTGGGCAGCAGAGATTGAGCGTCGATGCGCCGCATTGGACGCGGGAGAGACAACCCTCTCCGATTGGCGGGACGTGCGTCGTCGCATTGAGAAAGAGCTACTCGCGAAGTGAAACACCTCAGTGTTGATCCAGCGGCTGAGGAGGAACTGCGGGCGATCGTGGCGCGGTATGAAATACAGCATCACGGACTGGGAGCGCAATTCTTTACAGAAGTGGGACGCGTGCTTGAGCTCATCTTGCGGCGTCCAGGGATTGGCAGCATGGTTCCTCGCGTGCGGGCTGCGTATAGTGCTCGCCGTGTTCTGTTGCGGCATTTCCCGTATTTCGTGGTGTATCGAGAGCGTAGTAACGACATTCATGTGGTTGCGATTGCTCATACCAGTCGGAAGCCCGGATATTGGCGGCATCGTCAGTGAAAGCTATCTACTGGCTACTGGCTCCTCCGTTTGTAGCCACTCTTTCACTAACTGATTGAGCAACTGCGGGTTCGCCTTCCCCTGCGTGGCTTTCATCACTTGACCAACGAAGAATCCTAAGAGCCCCTCCTTGCCTTTGCGATAGGCCGTCACTTTATCGGGATTGGCAGCGAGGACCTGGGCGATGTGGGCGGAGAGTGCGTCCGTGTCGCTGACTTGCGTGAGCCCTTGCTCCGCGACGATAGCGGCTGGCGCTTTTTGGGTGTGACGCATTTCCTCAAAGACCGTCTTGGCGAGGGAGCCACTGATGGTGCCTTCGTGCACGAGCCGCACCAGGTCCGCGATATGCTCCGGTGGACATGGCCAAGCGGAAATGTGGAGTCCCGCGTCATGTTTTTCCTCGCGGATGACGCGCAGCACGCTTTCGATCACCCAATTGCTAATGGCTTTGGGCGCGGTGGGATAGGCGCGCACCGCTGACTCGAAATAGTCGGCGATCTCTTTATGCGTAGTGAGCAGATCGGCGTCGTAGGCGGGCAGTTGATATTGCCTCATTAGTCGCTCACGACGGACGGCTGGTAGCTCAGGGAGTGTGCGACGAATTTCCTCAATCCACGGCGATGCGACGACCAACGGTAAGAGGTCCGGATCGGGGAAATAGCGATAGTCGTGCGCGAACTCCTTGGCGCGCATGGACCGTGTCACTTCCCGGTCCGCGTCCCAGAGGCGGGTCTCTTGGGGGATGGAGCGGCCTGCGTCAAGTTCTTTTTGTTGGCGACTCATTTCATGCAGAATGGCTTTTTCCACGGCCCGGAAGGAGTTGAGGTTCTTAATCTCGACTTTGGTGCCGAACTGCTCGCGTCCTTGTGGGCGGAGGGAGATATTGGCGTCACAACGAAAACTGCCTTCCTCCATGTTGCCATCGCACACTTCAATATATTGCAGCAGCGCATGAAGGTTACGCAGATAGGCCCCGGCCTCTTCAGGCGAACGCATATCCGGCTCACTGACGATTTCCAGGAGGGGGACCCCGGTGCGGTTCAGGTCCACCAGGCTGGCGTCGCTGTGGGCGTCATGGATGTTCTTGCCCGCGTCCTCTTCCATGTGAATACGGGTGAGACCCACCCGTTTTAGTGGCGCGCCCTCGACCTGAATGTCGATATGTCCATGTTCGGCGATGGGCAGCTCATACATACTAATCTGATAGCCCTTGGGCAGGTCGGGATAGAAATAGTTCTTGCGTGCCCAACGGCTGACCGGCGCGATCTGGCAGTGCGTGGCGAGGGCGGTGCGAATAGCGAATTCGACAACCCGGCGGTTGAGGACCGGCAGCACGCCGGGCAGCCCCATGCAGACTGGGCAGGTATGATGGTTGGGCGGCGCGCCAAAGGTGGTGGAACAGCCACAAAAAATCTTCGAGGCGGTGAGCATTTGCGCGTGCACTTCAAGGCCAATGATCGTTTCATAAGGCATGGGGAGTTCCTTTTATAAGTGTTCAGCTATCAGCTTTCAGCAGTCAGCCAGACAGAAAACACGGACAATTTTGTCCGATTTCTGACGCGAGCCCAAGCCTCCATGGGACGCATCTTCCGATTTTTGCTGATGGCTGACGGCTGACTGCTGAATGCGTACGAACATTGAACCTCTGCGGTATGTGTCACAGCGGCGGACGTTGTTGATGCCAGGCGGTGGATTGCTCGTAGGCATGGGCGATTTGCAAGAGCCGTTCTTCCGCGAACGGTTTGCCGATGAGTTGGAGGCCGATGGGCATATTGGCGTTATCGAATCCACAGGGGACGGACAACGCCGGCAGTCCGGCCAAATTGACGGCGATGGTGAAAATGTCGGACAAATACATGGTGAGTGGGTCCGCCGTTTTTTCTCCGAGGCGAAACGCCGTCGTCGGTGCCACCGGTGTCACGATGGCATCGCATTGCCCAAAGGCGGTGAGAAAGTCTTGTCGCAGGAGCGTCCGTACCTGTTGGGCTTTGAGGTAATAGGCATCGTAGTAGCCAGCGGAGAGCACGTAGGCGCCCAGCAGAATGCGTCGTTTGACCTCGGTACCGAAGCCGTGGGCGCGGGTATGGGTATACATAGTGGCCAGGTTGGTGGCATCCGGGGCGCGCGCGCCATATTTGACGCCGTCATAGCGCGAGAGATTCGAGCTGGCTTCGGCGGTGGCGATCACGTAGTACGCGGCGATGGCGTACTCGGTATGAGGCAAGGAAATACTCACAGGGTGGGCACCGAGTTTTTCCAATTGGGTGACCGCGTTACGGACCGCGGTTTCCACCTCTGCTTGCATCCCTTCCACGAAATACTCCTTGGGAATGCCAATTTTGAGGCCGCGCACATCTTGTGTCAGCGCGGCGAGATAGTCAGGAACCGGCAGGGGGGCTGAAGTCGAATCGCGCGGGTCATGCGCGGCCAGGGTTTGCAGGAGGAGGGCGCTATCGCGAGAATCCTTGGTGACGGGGCCGACCTGATCCAGAGAGGAAGCGTAGGCGACAACGCCGTAGCGACTCACCCGTCCGTATGTGGGTTTGAGGCCGACTACACCGCAGAAGGACGCGGGGAGCCGAATGGAGCCGCCGGTATCGGTTCCCAGCGAGGCCAGGGCTTGATCGGCGGCGACTGATGTGGCTGATCCCCCTGAGGAGCCCCCAGGGACACGGGATCGGTCCCACGGGTTCCGACTGGGGAAGAACGCGGAGTTTTCATTTGAGGAGCCCATGGCGAATTCATCGCAATTCACTTTGCCGAGAATCACGGCGCCCGCTGCTTTGAGGCGCTGGACCACGGTGGCGTCATAGGGCGGGATGAACTGTGACAGGATGCGCGACCCGGCGGTGGAGCGGACGCCGTGGGTGAGGATGACATCCT
>JABFSC010000265.1 GCA_013140885.1 Deltaproteobacteria bacterium
GTGGTATTTTTTTGCCATTTGACTTTTTCGAGAGGATGTGATCTAGTATTCAGATCGTCGTCGCACAAGCCGAGCCCACCGCTCGGCTTTTTTTTCGCCCGCGGTTTGTCCGTCTCCGTGGACACTGCCTACTGCCCAGGGCACACTCAACGGGATGCGGATTTCTTTCACTTTGCCCGATGACCTCGCCCACCGCTTTCTCGCCCTGATCCCGAGTCGCCACCGCTCGGCGACCGTCGCTCGCTTACTTGCTCAGGAACTCCACCACCGGGAGACAGAACTCGCAGCCGCCTGTCAGGCGGCCAATGCCGACCCCGCGCTGGCGGCAGAGATTACGGAGTGGCAAGCCTGCGAGGATGATATTGCGGAGTCCTCGCCCTCATGACGCCTCAGCGGGGGGAAGTGTGGTGGGTGAGTGTGGACCCGACCCAGGGCGCGGATCTCCAGCAGACCCGTCCTTGTTTGGTAATGACAACGAACCCGTTGAATCGCTGACGCTCGACGGTGGTCGTCGTTCCCTTCTCCACGGCCGCCCACGCGCATCCGCCGTTCCGGTGACCGTGACCTGCCAAGGCCAAGCGGTCGTCGCCGTCGTCGATCACGTGCGGGCGGTGGCCACTCCTCGCTTGCGCACGAAGATGGAGACGGCCACGCCGACAACGGTCCGCGCAGTCGCAGATGCGTTGAACAGGATTCTGGAATTGCCCTGACTGCTGACGGTGCGGGCGGTTGCTGAGATGAGCGGAAACGACGCGAGACTTGCGCACGCGGCGGCCCACCACTCGATGGAGAATCAGCCGCGCAGTCCGCTCCAGATCGTGACGAGACGGAAGCCACGTGCGTCCACAACGAAGCCGACAGACGCCCAAGCTCGACACGAGAACGACCACGAAATCGCAAGAAACCGTTTCGCGAATTCCTCAAAAACCGCGCGCAAATGTGTGTCCATTTTTGCACTACGGGTTTTCTCGTATTGCACCACTCATTCCCCTGCCAGAACAATGAATTATGGCACTCGTGGTACAAGTTCTTTATCTTGCAGTAAGACCCAACCCCGCCTCCCTGGCCACACTCGCGGCCAGCTTCTGGCCAAACCGTGGCCAACCTCTGGCCTGAGTTGTGGCCAGCTTTTGGCCAAATCGTGGCCAGACTGTGGCCGTAAGTGTGGCCACGAAAAACGCCGCACCGCACATTCCTCCGAGGAAACCGCACAAGGTTCGTGGGCAACAACACTCTCCAGATTCGGAAGACCGGCAAGCAATCCGCCTGACTGCGGACTGAAAGAGTGAGTGAAACTTCCGAGCATTGCTCTCACACGCGCCCCCCTCTGCCCTGCTTCCTGCTCACCAGTCGCCACCGTCCGCACTTCCGTCCGTGTCCGCAAGGAACAAGAGAGCAGCTCCTTTCCCGCGTTCCTCGCCCCACTGGCGGCTGGATTGTGACTGAAGTACGGCCACGAACAACCGTCCGCATCCGTGCCGACTCCTGACAATCTACGGCTCCCTCTCGCGCCGATCCGGGACAAAAACCTGCGACCACGGAGCAGGTCTGTCACCGAATTCCGGTGTGCGTGTCCGCCGCTCTCCCGTCGTGAGACGGCGTCTCATTTGTTCAGTGCGTAGGTCGGGAAGACGCCTGCGAACCGGGCTGATCTAGTGGTCTCCGGGGAGCCGTAGCACACGGTCCGTTTTCCCAAGTGCCAGGGTGGAAGAGGTGCCGCAGTTCTACCTGAGGAGCAAGACGAATCTCAGGACACGAACCTCTCTCCGCTCTCAATCTCACGACGGAAAACAACCCGCACTTCCCGTCCGGTCACCCCTCCACGCCCTCACTTCTCGCCGTCTCCACAGCAGTCACCAGCGCGGCGAGGGCACCACCTCTCTGCCCACCACCAACTCGCTTGTCAGCGTCCGTGGGGTCACCCCACGGCGTTACGCCTTCGCGGTTTGCTGCTGCACGTAGGCCACCGCATCGGTTTCCGCTAGCGTGAGCAGATACTCCACTTGGGGTTTCTTGAGCTGCGTCTCTAACAAGCGCGTCAGGATGCTGCGGGTCTTGGCGACCTCGTACACCACGGCATCATGGCGGCGTGTGGCCGGGTCGAACTCTAGGACACTTTGTAACGCACTGCGGACTAACTCCGACACGGTCTGCCCGCGTTCCTCCGCGACTTCCTCGGCCCGAGTGAGTAACGCGACCGGTAATCGGACGGTGACACTGGTCAGTTGCGGCAACTTCATCGCTGGTTCCCTCCTTGCCTTGGTGGGGTGAAGAGCGGTGCACACTCCTGTTCAAGCCCGCTCCGTTTCCGACGAGCAGGTCTTACGCACGTAATACGCACGTCTTACACCGAAATCATTGGACTTTCCCAGTTTTCATCCCGAAAGGGGATGAGTGCCGTGTCATTTTATTTGGCGGGGCGATAGCACCGCGCGGATTTCGCCTGATTTCCACACTCACGGAGGAGGATTTCCCGACCGTGGGGTTGCTCCCGCCCAGCCCTTTTCCCGCCCGCATTTGCCCGTATTCGCTTTGAGACGATTCCACCCGACAAATCTTCACGTACTGAGGGATCGGGCATCTGTGGGTTCCTGGCGGCGGTTTTCTCCTCCCGTCTAGACGCATGTCGGGGAGAGTTCTGGCTTTGGTCAGTCCATGCGTTCACCTGTGCAAGGTCGCCTCGTCTTCGACTGCGGGTCCATGCACATCGTTAAGCCGAGGCGGATCACCACCCGGAAAACCAAACCGAACGCCATCAACCGGTGAGGCGGTGGCCAGTCACTAGGCGTTGCTGTACATGTCGGAGTTCAGATTGAGAGAGCTGTGAGCTGCCATTCAAGGCAACATTTCACTACCGATTTCCCCCCCGGTCGTGGGTCTGACGACCGGCTAATTTCTGGCAGCGGTGTCAGTCCATTTTTCGCGACTGACGGAATATCGTACAGGGGAAATCAGGTTGTCTCAGTGCCCTTGTACCGGTCTCTTGTGAGGGTGGAAGCGGGCAGAACGAAGGGAAGAAATTGAGAAAGCCCCCCTCTGTTTTTTAGCCTACGGGAAAGGGAGCGAGAGGGGAATTTTTTGCCGTTGGGTTTCCTCTGCGCCGAGTCTTTTTCCGAATCAAACACAGTTCGTACATCTCCACGAATGAGGTGTGCTCCACCCTTCCGGGGCTTGTCTTTCGATCTCAGAGACGGGCAAACCGTACACTGCCGGAGAGGTCATTTGGGGGTCGTTGGGAACAGCCGTTTCTGTCCTGGGTGATAGCGAAATCCTGTCCACGCATGAGTTGGATGAACCAGCTATCGGTATCGTTTGGGATCGCAACAGCATCTGATGGCACCAAGACGACAACAAGCAACAGGGGAGATTCGGAGGGAACAACCACGCATCAAGCACCGTCGCGTTACCTCTTCGGGCGGGAGTGAGGACGCCACTTTGGAAGGAGGAAACAGAGGGACTGCTCGCGGCAAGGAGACTCACCACCATGAGGGGTTTTATCCGCCGCCATTCGTTAGACAGGACCTCCCGCTGGCGTAGTGCCGCGCGTTTTCTGACCCCGCGACTCCCTTTGCCTGGACGATCTCCCCGCATGAACGCTGTGGAGTGGGAAGTACCGGACAGAAGCGACGTAAAGGCTATGAGGAAGCAGCACAAGAGGCTTCCTCAATAGGTTTGGCGGAGTCCCCTTATTTCTTGCAATCACCCGCTTCAACGTTGGGATGTGCGGTTGGTGGGGCAACAAGACGAAGGTAGTTAGCGGGGCAATGATCTTGAGCAACTCCACCACATCCGCCGGAATCCGCAGGGTGATTGAGGTCATAAGCTGCACCTTGTTCGACCGAGTCTTGCGGCGATTAGAAACCTTATGCGTTGCGTTCCCTCCAAAGAGTCGGTGGTCTTCGGTATTAAGGTAACGGGGTGTTGCTGGTTGGTACGGTCTTGAGGTGCGAGCTTCTATTCCTCACCTTTCAGGTGCTCCCTTTCGAGGGCGGCAAAAACGGGACACAGCTCGAAAATCGCTAGCCGGTCGTTGCTGTTGTAGTGGAACGAGGGAACAAGCGTGGAAAAAAACTGGCCGCGTCCCTGACAGCGGAGAGTAATACAAAGCGATGCGAGTTGGTCTAAGGCAGTTTTTTCTTCTGGGGTGAACCGTATCGCGCCACGATTGCGATTGCCGTGGTGTTTGCTGGTAAGTGCGACTAACCGACGCCAATAGGCGAGCGCGTCTGCAGAAAAGGGCTTACCCATGTAGGAGAAAGAGAACTCGCCATCGGTGCAAAGCAGGCCCCTGGCTTGTTTCCCATCCCAGGGTTGAAGGGGGAGGAGGGAGAGGCCACTCTGGAAGATGGCTTTCATACGTGGCTCGGTAAGCCACGGCGCGAACTCCTGTGCCTCTTGCGTGAAGCGCCGAGAAGCATGTTGATGCTCCTCTGTAGGGGAATTTTGTATGAGGGTTAACTTCGCGCGAGATTTGCGCGGGCTTGTAGTCATGGGTGCTCGTCCCTTTCTTTTTCGTCTCGCGCACGGACCGCTTTTTGTACTGGCTGCGACTCCGGCGGTCGTGTTTTCCGCGCGCAAAAATTTTTGCGCGCGGATTAAGATAGATTATAAACAGATTAAGAGAAGATTAGGCGCGCGGCGCGAAAATTGTAACCACTTGAAATAAAAAGAAAAAATGGTCATTTTTTCTTAGTCGTGGTGTTCGCTATCCCAATAGTTGGTGTTCGCTATCCCAATAGTTGGTGTTCGCTATCCCAATAGTTGGTGTTCGCTATCCCAATAGTTGGTGTTCGCTATCCCAATAGTTGGTGTTCGCTATCCCAATAGTTGGTGTTCGCTATCCCGATACCTAACCATCCTGCTTTTTGCGCCGTTTTCGCGAGGTAAGATTGAGGTGCCGTCGTTGGCTTGCGCTTATTGTCTCCCCTCGCTCGATGTGTACACAATCACTTTCGGGGTCAATACTCCAGTCTTGAATGATGCCCTTTTCCTTAAAGGAGTTAAGAACCTTTTTAAAACGGCGGCGATACTGCTTTAACTCCTCGGTATTTCCCGTCAACTCACGCCACTTTGTAAGTGTGTAATCGAACATGCTGGCATGGCTGATAATGTGGTTATGAACGGCTTTAGCAAGATCGTTCCGTCCAAGCTGACGACGCTGCTCCCAATCCATGATGGTGTATTCGTCGGGGCTGAACAGCTTGATGATGTCGGGGTCTATCCTCACTTTGTAGCATTTGGTGTCATCGTCTCTTTTTACACGATAAATCAGACCACCCTGATAGGTCTTGCCATTCCACGTGATGCTGACTGGCTGTAAAAGGTCTTTGAGTTCATCGGCAAGCTGTTGATAGCCATGGCTCCCCATCGCTAGTTTTTGTGTCTTCAAAAAGCCATAGGCCGTAAAAACGCACTCTTCACCAAGCGGATGATTGCGCGCGAGATGAACAAGCTCCGCCCAGGTATCGAAATGTTTTTGAGTAAGTGACTTGCCTTGAAACCTGATTTCTACCCCGTCAAGGCTGGCTATGATTTCGTTGTTTACCCACCGCCTCTTATTTGTCGCCGGAAACAAGGCCGACCGTAAAATAACATTGGGGGCGGCTCTGGCTTGTTCCGGCCAGAGGGGAAGCTGGATCACTTGAGCGGTTTTGCGCGGCTCCGGTTGCCTGTCCCGCGTCTTCTTGTCCTGCGATGGTTCGACAATAATAATTTGCCCGTCTGGTGAGAATTTTCGCCACGTCACATAGATCAATACCGTAAATCGCTCCCTCATCGCATCGGCATGAAACCCCGTTGGCGAAACGAGCCGCAGGTTTAAAAATCCGTCGTCTCCCTCCTCCACACTGCCAACAACGGGGCGCAGCCAAGCCGAAAAGTTTTCTTCCTTACGGCGGATGGCCGTTTGCAACAGGGCTTCCCGCACCTCTTCCCACGTGGGAAGTGGCGACGACTGTAGTTTGGGTATGTTCATTTTTCGCTTTGCCTCCCCTCCAATCCTTTGCCTACACTTCCCCCATGGTAAAGGCTGGGAAGCCGATGACCGTAAAACGGAAGCGGCGGCCTCTGGCTATTGATCTTCGCAAAAGGCGGCTGGGGCAACCCGCCGCCTTTTGTTTTGCCTAATCCTGCACCCCTCCCGCAAGGCTGTCCAGCGTTACGCCTTCGCGTTTGTCCCTGACATAAACTGTCGGATAGCTTGTTCTACCAAGTCCTGAACCTTCACGCCTTCCATTCCGGCTTTCGCCTTCAACTGTCGGTAAAGCGTCGTCGGGATACGCGCCCCGATCTGTTGACGTTCCTTCACGACCTTGCCCTTCCCTACTCCCTCCGCAGAGGTGCGGGGACTGCTATCAATATCAAAACTCATCGGTTTCCGTTTCATCGTGCACCTACCTGTTTTTTTGTTCGTTTGATAACTTGTGACTTAGACAACAAATTAACTTTCTCATTTAACCACAACAGCAACGCCTTGATTTCCGCCGCCGCCTTGCTGTGCGGGTCGGTTTCCTGCGCCGTGCGACCTTCATGTATCCGGTTGGCGTATGCCTTCCGGTAATGCAGTACCACGGGGCAGACCTCCAACCCTGCGGCGGTAAGCGCGGCGGTCGCTTCGGCGGTTTCTACGCCCTGCACGGGTGCCGCATTGATGACGACATAGACGGGTTTTCCGGCTGCCTGTCCAAGCCGGACGGACGCGCCGATAGCGTCAAGGTCAAACCCGTTCGGACGGCAAGGGATTAAGATCACGTCGGCATGATTAGCCGCTTCGGAAGCAATGCCGTCCGCATTGGGTGCCGTATCCAAGATAACAAGATCGGCATCATTGCCTCTAGCCTGTGCTAACAGAGCGGCAAGGCGAGGGGCTTGGGCAGGAACCACGGCGGGGATGGGTTCCCCTCTGTGATCTGACCAGAGGGCGGCACTGGCTTGTGGATCAAGGTCAAAAACCGCCGTGGCAATGCCGGAGGCTTCGGCGGCAACCGCCAGATGTACCGCAATCGTGGTTTTTCCGGCTCCACCCTTGCGGCTTAGAACGGCAAGCGTTTTCATGCACCCTCACAAGATAGATTGGTAACAAAAGAAGAAGATATAAGGTTATTCTGATAAATTGGTAACAAGAGATAGGAGTAACTGTCAAGCATATTCGGGTGTGGGGTGCTTGCTGGTTTTCCAGACTGCCATCGGGCAGATCGGGGGCGCGGCGGCCATTTTCGGCACAAGCGCGAGTTGATTCTATTGGACTTTTTCGCATCCCTCGCGCGGAGCTCCAGCTAGCACTTGCGCTTGCTAGAGCAAGCGCAAGTTGTACGGCGCGGCACCTTCAATTTTCCGTAAAGAGGACTTGAAAACCCTCTTGGGTAAAATGGTGGTCGTTCGTGAGTACCTCGGTGAGGCGATGTTGCCGCATCACTTCCATAGAGCCGCAGTCCACAAGGCTATAGTTCTTATCAAGCCGCGCCTCGTAAAGAGCAAACGCTTGCAGAAAAGACCCGTGGCTCTGAGGGATCACCGTCACGCTGGCTCTCGCCAGTACCGACCGGACAAGGGCAGAGGCTTTCTGGCGGGCATCGGAACCTGCCCCGCTAAAGAACGTCAAAAACTCCGTAAGCACGTCTTCGGTCGTTGTGAGGTGATGGGCACCAAGCGTCCGGCTGAAAGCCATCACGCGCTCGTGCCACGCGTCTTTCGGAAGAAAAAGGGCGACCCAGTAAAACGTATCCGCAAAAAGGTGTCTCATCCTCTGTGCTTGGGTGTACCGTAAATATAATGATCGTGCTCGCTTGCTCCATCAGGAGGCAACGCGGCTAGTACCTTCTCAGGAAGAGTCAGGCCAGCCTGTTCGAACTGCTCCCAGATGGGAAGAGAAGAGTCTTCAACAGGTGAGGCGGGGTGCACTTGTTCCTTTGCGTCCAGGGCGTCCAGGGCCTCGCGGATGACTTCATCCGGCGAAGGATACCCAACGCGGTGCATCTTCTCCTGCACCCGCGCGTCAAGGTCTGGGGAGAGTAGTATAGCCATGTGGCTAGAATAGCATTGGGCTAGCTGAGAATCGAGAGAAAATGAAAGGCCGATACCGGGGAGAAACAATCTTGTTGTCTTATTATTTTGTTACCAAAATAATAAGACAACAAGACAGTGTCCGGGAAATGTTAATTAA
>JABFSC010000277.1 GCA_013140885.1 Deltaproteobacteria bacterium
TGATTGTAGTTTTCCGCATCTTTCTTTTCTAGCGTCGAGAGAAACGAAGCTTCCACCTGCTGGGCAATGGTCACCATCTGTTTTGCTCGTTCAAGAAGCACCGCGTAATAATACGGCGTTGGCTGGAAGGAAAGACGACGACGCAAGATAAGCAGCTGACCGTTGTCATCAAGCGTCGGGAAATCGCTCTCTCGCTCCATCTCCAGATCGAGTTGCCGTTGCATACCGGCAATGTTGAGACCATTCCGCAGTTTAGAAAGATTCAGCTCAGCCCGGAGTCGCAAGGTTTGCAGCACGGGATTCTCAGGAGGCTTCGCCCCGTCCGCTTGGCGTGGCGTCTGCATGTCTGGCAGATTCAGCACCTCTAGTGCAGACAAATAGAGCGCACGAGCGCGTGGAAGCGACTCGCGCTGATCCCGAGTAAACTCCGCATCGCCAAAGTCCAGGAAACACTGCACAAGCGACTGCAGGGTAAAGCGGAGGTAGGCATTTGTCCGCGTGGTGGCGATATCATGCGGATTGAGCGATGTCGTCAACCAAGTCACCGTGTTGCGGGTGTACGTAGTAGGGACATTTTGTTCCAGAACGAGACCGTGGTGGATTTTGCGTTTTTCAAGCGGAAGGTTGTAGGCGTACACGGTCTGCAACCAGTCAAGCGCAGCCAGATATTCGCCGGCTTTCTGTAATTGCAGGGCAATCGCCATAGGCACGAAGTAGAAAATTTCCTTGAGATAGGGAGGGGCGAAATGGGGATTGGTAATGGCGCCAAACAAGCTCTGACTCAACGTCCGTCGTGAGGTGAGTTCGGTTTCTGACAGCTGCTCGGTAATCTTAAAAGACCCTTTGAGGGCGGGAGGGAACGCCGTGCCCAGCTCAGTCGTCACCCCATCGAGGTACGTATCAGCAATTTGACGAGCGCGTTCGGAGGTGAGCCGCTGCTCGCGCCGTAACCGTGTGATCAGGGAGCTAAAGGCATCCGTGAGATTTTTTTCGCGGAGCCCGGGGAGGAGCAGATTTTCCGGGTAGAGGAACACAGCCATGATCGCACGCCAGTTGGCGTAGGAGCCCATCCATTGCCACTCGGTATCGAACTTCGCCTCATTGCCCAGCGTCCAATTGACGGCCGGACTTGGGTCAAAAGCGATCGGGGCTCTCACGCCGACCTGTACTTCTCCTCCGCGCATCAGCTGTGTCTCCACTGGAAAATCAGGACGTGGCCCTGGACTGATAGGACCGATTGGCGGCTTGGGTTTCGGGGGATGCGAGGCACGTTTCTTGACCTCATCAAAGCGACCCGTGCGCAAGGCAAAAAGGACGTCTTGTAAGGTTTCCGTTGCCTGGTGAACGCGAGTGGTTTTCTGGCGACTCGTACCTTTGACGTCAATCAGCAGCCGTTCCGTCAGCCAATTCTCGAGGTCGAAGTTCAGTTCTATCAATGTTTCCAGCATCGCCCGTATCGCGGTCACCAACGCTTGGCGGAGCATGGGCAGGGTCGCTTCCTCAGTCGCGTCACAAGCCGTCCGTAGAGCTTCCTCGGTAACCTGTTCTTGCTGGATATGGGCCTGGAGTGCGCTCCGCCACGCCTGCCGCGCGTGCTTGGTTGCCCGCCACACGGGTAGCTCCAGGGTATCTCTCGCCGTGACGGTGAAGAATTCCGGCGCTAAGGCCAGGTTGCGTTGCTGCTCGGCTTCCCGCCACGCGCGATATTCTCCGACTTTCTGGACTTGCACGAGGATGGAATACACCTCAGCCCATTCTTCCTCCAACACCGACCCGGCAAGTTCTAACTCGCGAATGCGCATCAGGTACACAAAGGCGGGGAGACTCAGTCGCTTTTGTTTGAGCCGCGGCTTGATGTCTTCTCCTTGTTTGTGTTGCTCCGCCAACGCGAGCAAATCGCTGACTGGCCCGAGTAGGCGCGGCACAATGCGTTCAAACCCGCTTACCTTAGGACCAGTAGCGGACTCGCGCGCGGCCTTCAACTCGTTGAACCGCGCGGTGACCCACTGCTGCCGTTCCTGCCACAGGGCAAACACGGCATTGCCACTGCCCTGTGGCTGCTCAAGCAGATCGGGGTCTTGCAGGTCGTCTTTAGTCATGAGGTCTGGTTCAATGATCGGCAGAGGCGCGTCGGTCACCGGATCAGTGGCGTATTCCTGTTGTTTCCACAGGGTGCGCAAATACTCTCCTTTCCACACCAGGAGTTCAGCTGACGGCACGGCCCGAAGTGGGTCTTGGGTGGTATCGAGCAGACCAAACAGCTTCTCCAGATTGGCCTCGGTCAGATCACTCTGTTTCAGTAGCAGTCTGGCAAGGCGATCTTCTTGTCCAGAAGGATTGAGGTCGATCCCCAGTCGTTCCGCCAGAGCCTGACGCGCGGATGCATTTGCAAGGCGCGCTAAGCGAATCTCCTCGAAAGAGGTCCCCAACTGGTTCAGGAGGTTTTCATACGCGGCTTGACGGTAGCGCAGTTCCGCTTTTGCCAAGTCCGCTTTGATGGGATCACTTGGGACCAACGAAGCAAGGTATTTGCGGAGCACTTCGACGCAGATCCGGATGTGCTGCACGGGCTGGAGTGTGGCTTTCTCTAAGGTATTAATCAGCACCGCGAAAGGCTGCTGGAAGGTGCTGGTGAGCATCGCTGCCGTCACCAGCGATTGCGGCGGTTGTTTGAGCCGCACCCGCTCAGTGGCAAACTCTAACAGCTCCGCCAGGTACGTGAGGGCCCCAAGCGGATCACGGTCTTTGAACGCAAAGGGGCGGACAACATTCAAGATAATCCCCCGTGCCCGCTTGTTACCAGCATTGTCTTCACAGCGCATGATCACCCGGCGGGTACCAGGCTTGAGAGGAATCACCGCGCGCCAGCTTGACCAGGTGCCAGGAGCGTTGAGAGTAGCCATCCCCGTTTGTGGTGGCTCCGCTGGGTTCGTCGGCAAAGAAGTAGCCTCCCAAGTAACCTGCTTTACCCCACTCAGTGAATCGCTCACCCAGCCTAAGAGTTGTACGTTTCCCTCTGTGACGGTGGCGCGATTTGCCGGCGACGAAATCGTCAAGTCCGGGCTAGCAGTATCCCTTGTGGTTATCGCCACGGCTTTCTGCGCGCTGTTACCAGCTTTGTCGAAGCAGCGCGCGGTAATCGTATGGGGACCCAGTTTCGTGGTGGTGAAGGACGTGTTCCAGCTTGCCCAGTTCGAAGACGAGGTCGCCTGGACCCACGCACCGCCGTCTAAGTTGCATTCCACCCGCACCACGCCGTCGTTGTCTGAAGCATTTCCCGTAACGGTGAACGTTGGCAAGGTACTGACCACCCCGCCATTTTGTGGAGAGAGAATGGTCAGGTTCGGCAGCGTGTTGTCGGTAATATCGAGGACAATAGTGCGGTTGTCCGTGGCGGTGGTAGGCTTCTGGAGTCGTGTACCCACTGCTGTGGCTGTAATATTTGTAACCTTCCGTTCCTTTACAGTGAAGAGTTTGGTCTCGAATGACCAGTGATACCTATGTAAGGACGCAATTCGCGGATCGATCGGTTGCTCCACGAGGCTCGCGGTTCCCGTGACGCCCGCGAATTGCACCTTCACCGAGGTAACGCTACCACCATACCCGTGGGCATGACCGCTTATTTTAATAGGCACACCGGTTGTTGAGTTACCACTCAAAACAGCTCCAGCGGCAGGACTGGTGATGGCGATACCTATTCCAATCTCAGACGGATCGGGCGAAGGATCATCCGTATCATTATCATCATCAACCCGTGGGACTTGAAACACACTGCGAGCTACATACTGTCCCGATATTACTGGTTGACCGCCAAGCTCCTGAGACGTTGCTGCGAGAGGCTCTCCTTGCGGAGTGCCGGATTCCAAGCGGAGTGCAGCCTGTCCTCCATTGAGTTCTGTGCTATTGGGGTTTTGGTCTAATGACATGATTAAGTCTCCTTTTGTAGATGCGGTTTTCAGAGACCGCACTATTAATGAGCTGATATATTGTCTGTCATGCTCAACGACGGCCTGTGAGCCGGGACTGAGGGGCACGGTTTGCTCTGTCTTCAACTATCTAACGCGAGAATCTGATGAGTGTTGGAGCTTCCACGTGACACTACAACTCCTCTGAGGTCACTCCTAGTTTTTCACGCATACCATCAGGGCGGAGTGAGCGCAGCTGAGAAGAGCCGGGTGGTAGTTGGCGACCACCTGATCCATCTACCTTTCGCTTTCTCCCAAAATCACGCGAGCGCCGAACGTGGATAGCACCCGGTTGACATCCATTCCGGAAGACAACTCTTCGCCTTTCGGTATGTTCATTTCGCCCAGGGCGTACGAGATAGACTGGAATTCGTGATTGCCAAATCTATACAGTGGTGTTCCTTTTTTTGCATTGCCTGTCGTGAAAGCTTCCTTACTCCACCAGTTCATCCACGGCACATATCCATTGAATGGCAGCCAACGATCACGCATTGCGCTGTTGTCTCCAGTTGATCTATAGAAACCCTGCGGGCCAAACGAAGTATCAACGACGGTTACGTCACGATCCTGAAACCTATAAATCGTCGGCGATAGTATTCTCGGCTTGAGGGGCGTAGGGCGCGGTGGCGCACCTGCCGGTTGTGATTGCACAGGAGGCTTCCCGCCACCAGCTGGTGGCTTCCCGCCAGCTTTGCCCGTCGGCAACCCTCCTTTGATAGAACTCAATACACCCCATGCAGGTGCGCCAGCCTGTATAGCTTTGCTCTCTGTTTGTTCGTCGCCGCCGAATATTCTTGACACCAGCATGAACAATGTCGAAAGCGGATTGGAAGTCACAGCGTCTGCGCGCATTTTGAGGTCGGCCGCATGAGCTTCGCTCGCGTAGGCTTTGCCGTTGGGTCGAACTACTCCGTCCGGGCCGATGACCGGGCCGCTCTCCGCACTACTCACCACCGGGAGATCAACCTTTTGGCCAACGGTAGGTGCTTCCGTCGAGCCTGTAGAGTTTTCAGCGGTGGAAGCCACTGTCGAGTCCGTAGAGTTACCAGGAGTTGTTCCGGTCGTATCGCACTCGCGACCGATGGCTTCGACCTGCGTGCCCGTGTGGGGATTAAGGACAAAACACCGTTGCTCTGCAGGTCCAGCTTGCATCCCTGATAAATCAGTGAGCCGTATCGGGTTTCCAAGCGCGTATCTGTAAAGGTTCGCTCCATCTACCATGCCCGCCGGGTCACAACTCGCCCACTTCGCTAACCACGGTGCATAGTAGCGCGCGCCGTGATACGACAAGCCGCTTTCCTCATCCCGTTCTTTACCGGTGAAGCGATAGCGCTTCTTGGCGAAGCTGCCGAAGCTGGTCTCACCGTAGGGTGTGTACTCCTCGCGGTTCACCACAGCACCTGTGTCATTCAGCACGAGATGGCTACTGCCCAAATGATCACCGAGGTGGAATTTCACCGCAGGAGTGGTGTCATCAAAAAATGGGGCGCCAACACGGACAAGCGCGATACGACCCTGATTGTCCATCACATGCAGTGTGTTGTTCTGCTGAACTGTACTTCCCTGAATAATCCGCTGATGCTCAAAGATGCCGTTAATGTAAACTGTGACTTCAAGCTTTCCACCTTGTTTACGCACCGCTTTTTTGACCCGCTGGCCGCCGCTGCTGTAGAGATACTGCGCGTGAACGGACGGTTCGGCGTTGCTGGTCTGCGTGCGGAACCCGCGCATGCGGTCAGCGTAATCCCACTCGTAGTGACGAACGTTATTTTCCTGAACCAGGTTGCCGTTGGCGTCATACGTATACGCGAAGGTCGTCTGCCCCATAGCTACGTTTGCCAATCGGTTGTTGGCAGAAGCCACTGTCAGCTCGCGCACGAACTCACCGTTTGCTGACTGATGTTGCAGGCGCGTCAGATTCCCTGCCGGGTCATAGCGATACTGCTCGCTGTAGTTGCGCGTGCGCGTCAGATCGACACCACGCGGCTGATCAAGCCAGGGCGGTGACGGAGGGGTGTCGCATTCCCGTCCAGTTGCAGACAACAGGCGATACAGCGGATCGTACGTAAACGCGCGGTCCAGAGCGTCTTTGCCCAGCGGCGTATTGAGCACCCCACTGTCGAGCGTGCGCTCGAGAATCGCCGTGATATTGCCGACCAAATCGTACCGGTAGGCAAAGTCTTGCAATGGTGTGCCGGTGGAACGGTAAGTCAACGTAGCGGGCGTGGGATAGCGCTCGGTCCGTAGCCGCACCAGGCGGAACGTCTTTGGATCGTAGGCGTGACGGGTCATCACGCCATTGCCATAGGCAATGAGCGTGCGTTGCCCTTTGGCGTTATAGGCGATGTGCTCGACATAAGACTTGCCATCCAACTGCACCTGCTCCAGCGCTCCGGCACGGTTGTAGCGAGGACGCAGTTCCTTGCGCTTGCCTTCCACATCCTGCGGGTAGCGCATCACCTTCACACGGTCGAGCGCGTCGTAGGTGAGCGAAGTCCGGTACACAGTCGTATCGAGCAAAGCGCTGGCGTGCGTGGGGAGCGTATTCCCAGTAGGCGGTTGCCAGTCCACGCGGAAAGGCTGCACCTGCCAGTTTGCCGGTGGGGGAGTGAAAACTTTCAACTGGGCTCCATCACTGATGACCTGCCGCGTCTTCTCCAGACCGTTGCCCTTAAAGTCGTAAGATTCAACCGTCGCCAATCCGGCTTCGTCGTAGTGTTGATACGGTTTGCCAAGCAGATTGGCAGCAGCCGCCTGTGCCGGGGTCAATCCGGAATCGGCGGCGTCGCCGTAAACCAGACGTTCACGCAAGGTCAGCGGTTGACCATTGCCGTCCCTGGTCCACATACGGAGCGGGCGATGAAGGACATCATACGCATGAAGCGCCAGTGCGCCTTTGCTGTCGCGTTCCTCGATAGGGTTTCCTAACGCATCAATCACCGCGCGCCGTAGCCCGGCGTCGATACTTTCTGTTCGCAGTGGATGTTTGGCAAGATCGTAGACATAGCGAAACGCTACTCGACCCAGTGCATCCGTTACCGTGAGCAGGTTGCCCTGAATATTGTAGGTCGAGCGGGTGGTGATCCAGTCCGTTGCCGAGTTTGTCCCATTGCGGGCAGTCGCGATTACCGTGCGGCCCAGCGCATCGACCACGATGCTGGCGGGTGTGTTCCAGTGCGGTTGATACCCATTTGCGGCGGTGGCGTGGGTGCGCCCGGCGTTGTCGTTGGCGTCGTAGGTGTACGCTTCCCAGGGCGTTGGTGTGAACGCTTCTGGTGTCGTCAGGTTCTCTGGTGCGCCGAAGATCACCCGCTGTTCCGAACCGTCCGGGTTGACCGTGCGAATCACCTGACCACGTGGGTCATAGAACATGACCGCTTTCTGACCAAACTGGGCGTCCGTCGGCGGGGCATAGGCGAAACCGTTGGAGAAGAACGGCTCATACTTTTCCACTACTCGGCCTTTATTGTCATAAATCTGCCAGCCGCTCACAACCACACGCGATGGATCAGTCGCGGCGCGTCTCCGTCCGACCGCGTCTCCCACCGGTTGTGATTGGTCGGCGGGTAACCCGGCATCACCAAAGTGCGGATCGCCGAAGGTGAGGTCTTCAGCCTGGGTACGGGTTTGGAGTACCCGCCCGAAGCCGTCGGAGTAGGCGATCGACTCAATGGTCTCGTCTCGTTCCGGGAGTGGGACATCAACCTCATTAACGTGGTGGATGCGTTTTACCGTGCGGACCGAGACCGGTTGCCCACGCTCGACAAAGGCCAAGAAGTCATACACCAATCGCGAACCCGGCACTTCTAATGTGTCTCCGACATTTTCTCCTACTTTGCCCATAACCGCGGTGCGCTCGACAAGTCCCAGTGGGGTGAAAGCGACAGCGGAGCGGTTACCATTCACATCAATCATTTCTCTTGGTTGCAACACCCGATAATCAATACTGGCTTGCGTCGTGAGACCAACAGGATCAGTCACGCGTGTGGGGAAGAGCGCGTAGGCGTCATAGGTGAGAGTGGTCTCAGCACCCACCGGATGGGCTGATGAAAATTGGCTCACGCGGCCAGCGGGAGCTGATCCTGTTTTTGTTCCGCAGTGCGCGGTGAAGCAAAGAGGGTCCGCCGCGTGGCTTGCACGGTTTTCCCGAGCTTGTCCCGACACCA
>JABFSC010000761.1 GCA_013140885.1 Deltaproteobacteria bacterium
ACAATCCCCATAGGGCCGGCGGCCTGAGAGCCGCGGTTGCGTTCAACAGGATTTAAGCGTCCTGCTAGGCAGGGATAAAGCGCGCCTCTTGCTTTATCCGCAGGACGGATTAAATCCTTTACGTTAGCTGGCTCTCTCGCAATCCCAATTTTCTGCTGATGTCAGGGAGCATTCCCTGTGATAAGGTATCGGCAAAGCTGTTCGGAGAAGTACATTATCGATGATGCTCACCGCAGGACGCAATCAGGCTGGCCTCACGGACACACAGATCGAATACTGCGTGGAAGTGTGGGAGATTCTGCGTGCAGGTCAGCCGATCAGGCTCGATGTCTCGGAGGCCAGGCAGAACTTCTCATGTACTCGTTTCAATGAGGGCCAAAACACAGTGATGCTTGGTGCGGACGCGTTTCCCGGAGCCGGAGTCGACGCCAATTCGAGGATGTCAACGCTCGCTTGTCTCGCACATGAATTGGCCCATGCCGAGCGGTTCCAGCTTGGCTATCGGCGCCCAGCGGAGCTGCCGGACGTGCTGTTGGACGAAGCCGAAACTAGCCTGCGTGCCGCATTTACTTCTCTCCTCAGAAAGAAAAATCGCGAAGACTTGGTCGAAGATGCGCGAGACCGCTTGATTCAGTGGCTTGCTACGCATCATCAAGAAGGAGGCATCGATGAAAAAAGTTGAACCCAGTGGGGTCGTACTAAAAGGAGTGTGTAGTATCCAGACCGAGCGGTGTACAGCTAAGACCGAAGCACCGGTTACTGCCGTGTGGGGGCCACCTGGTCAGACGCAGATCAATGTGTGCCGCGTGTGTCTCGAAGAAAAGATGCGTCTTGGGGAATGGGAAGTAGAAGGCGCGAGACTCCTGCCACACGCCTGAGCATCGCCCGCTAACCACCGGCTGGAGGCGCACCGGCGGTGAGGCGACGTGCCCTAATCAAACGCGAGTGGCCGCCGGGCGCTCAGCCGGAGCGTTAGCCGAACTGACGAAGGCCGATAGTCGTGGCGTCAGTGTCGGTTCGAAATCGAGTGCTAGCCGAAGGCGAGTCTTACAAGAGAGGAGAACGTCGTGCGCCAAGAAACTGAGAGGGAGGAAGAGATCTACGTTCGGAAGTTGTTGGGTGACCGTTACGGAGCGTGCTTGCTCAAGATTCCGAAGTCCGAGCAGGAAGGCGTCAAGACACCCGACTTTGAACTCTTGGTGACCGATGTGCGGGTAGCGGTCCTCGAGGTGAAGCGCTTGGTCCGAACCCCACGAACCCCCGAGAATGGTTGGCAGGTGAAGGTGAACGCGAATGGTATCCGCGAGGCGACTCGCACAGACAACGCTCCTCAACGCGTCAGCAAACTAATCCACGAAGCCTGGAAGCAACTCCACACCGTTCCGGACCCCAAGATCCTCGTATTCGTAAACGATGAGTCCCAAATGGACTCCCTCGACCTACAAGAAGCGTTCAACGGCTTCCTGCATTATGGGAACGATTCGCTTGGCTACTACAAGAACACGGTCTCTGCGAAAGTGGCCAACGGAGCTATCCGCGAGGAGAAATGGCAAATCGATCTCTACATCTGGATCGACCGCTGCCGAAGACTCAATCCAGAATTTCGGGTTTCTACCGAGACCGGTCTTGAGCTGGCGCGTCGCTTCTTCGGCTGCCCTGATATAGGAGAGTCGCCTAACCATTGGGTTGAGAAGGACGCTGAGAAACGCGCCTTTCACCCAAAGCGTTAGGCTTTAGAAGAACTCTACTTGCAGATCATGCAGACAGGGCAATCCAAAATAGTCAAAGAGGTGAAAATAGCGACATCATGAAAAAGAGCGCGTTTTTTGTCCTTTTCGTTATTCTTCTGGCGGCAATGCAGATACCCTACTGGGCTAATGCAGATGAGGAGCCACAGGGCCTTCTCCTGCGGAAGGGATTGATTAAATGGGGTGTCTCTCAAGCCGAGGCGCGGAAGGCTATCGAAGACGTTAGTTCGCTGGAATTTTCCTGCGACGGGGAAGATCCTACTGGCGTAGTTTCCTGTACTTGGGCTTGCTGCGTTGATTTAGGCGAAGAGACCACGAAGTATTTTGCAACACTTTGGTTTCACCATCTGCGTTTCTTCAAATATGAGGTCACCTTCTCCCCAGAGAAATTTCCTTCCCTTGTAGAAGCCTTTGAGAAACGTCTAGGCGCCCCAGAAAAAAATGAGCAGTCAACAATTCAGAACAGGATGGGAGCAAACTTCGATCAAGAGGGGAGGCAGTGGAGGACAAAAGATACAGAAGTGCAGATTGCCAAACGAGGAGGACATGGCAAGTTGGACATCGGATATTTTGTTGTCACCTACGCGCCAATCATGAGCGAAATTAAAAGCAACAATCCGGCAAAGGCTCCTTTCTAAAGTGTCGCTGGATATGAAGACGCCTAACCATCCGTTGCTCGCGTCCAGATAAATCCGAGACCTTGGGAATGGAGCCATGCAGGTGGGTCCAGGAAATTGGTCGTTATTACCCAGTCGGTGAGTTCTGATGAAGATCAGAACAATTCCGATCTGACTAAAGGG
>JABFSC010000669.1 GCA_013140885.1 Deltaproteobacteria bacterium
GCTCTACATTTGCTCTACCCCTGGACACGGGACCGAGATTCGGGCTCGCGTGCCGTTGGGTGCGCCGGGAGTGGTAGCGGTCGGTACTGGCGGAGTGGAGGGATAGCATGCCTCCAACACGGGTGTTGTTGGTCGATGATCACCCAGTGGTGCGCGCCGGCATTCGCACTTTACTGGAACAGATGGACGAGGTGCAGGTCGTCGGGGAAGCAGATACTGGTCGTGACGCCCTCAAACTGCTCAAGAGCCAGTCCAGCGATGTCGATGTCGTGCTCATGGATGTCTCGATGACAGACTTAAATGGGATTGCCACGACGGGCTATATCACCAAAGACTATCCCCACCCGCGTGTGTTGATCCTCTCGATGCATACGGATGAGCCCTACGTGCTCGCGGCGGTGCAAGCGGGGGTAGCGGGGTACATCCCCAAGTCCGCGACCCGCGAGGAACTGGAGCTGGCGCTGCGCACTGTGGCACGCGGAGAGACGTATCTCAGTCCGAGCGTGGCCAAGCATGTGGTGGGTGGGTATCGCCGTCTGAGCGGACAGCAAACACCAGAGCAGACGAAAGCCCCCGCAGTGGTGCTCTTACGACCCCACGAACGCGAGTTACTCCAACTCATCTCCGAAGGTCACGCGACGAAAGAGATCGCGGCTCGGTTGCATATTAGTCCGAAAGCGGTGGAGTCACGCCGCATACGGTTAATGGAGCGCCTTGACATTCATGATCTCGCTGGTCTTGTCCGTTACGCGCTGCGGACAGGAATTATTCCGACAGAGACGTGACCGCTCAGGACCGCCGACCGCCTTGACCGAAGGAATTCCTTCGCTGGTAAAAAAGGAATTCCTCCGGCATCATGTTCGTTTTTCTCGCTTCGCTTTCTGGTTTTTCTGAATTGTGGTGCTCCTGGGGTTGGTATACAAGGCCTGTCGTGAACGACCGCGTGGAGCCCATGATGCTAGCGAGTCGTCCCTTCCTCGTTAGTGGAAATCTCACGGTGAGGATATGGAGAACGTATGGCACAAGGATTACTGCACGAAGTCGATCATCTACGTGACGAGCTACAGGAATTTTACCACGTGTTACGCCGGGGCGAGGGCGACGTTGCCGGCGCTGTGGCTCGCTTGCGAGCGGCGATCAGCCGAGCTGAGCCAATGATTGTTGTCCCACCGGACCAAGTCGTGACCATGGCTCTAGAGCAACGCTGGGGATACCTGCAACTGGTCTCACTCCTCCAGTCCGCTCGTGTTGAGGTGGAACGATGCAGCAGGAATTAAACACGTGAAACGATATGAGTAGCAGACAAGGGCACCAACTCGCCGAGCAGCTCATCCAACTGCTGCGAGACTATCTTGGTGGTGGTGGGGAAGCGACGCTGCGGCAAGCCCATGCCGTGGGACGCACAGCCCTGGCCGGGAACGCGAATCTGTTAGAGATGTTTGCCCTTCAACAAGAGGCGCTGGTCAACGTGTTATTGCAGCTCGTGAGTGAGGAAGAGCGCGCCCGCCTCACAGAGACTGCCCAGCAGGTCTTTGCCGCGAGTCTCGCGCCGTTTGGCTTTACTCCCCCTAACTCCGACGAGGAAAACGCGCTGCTGCGAGGTCTGAACGCGGTGCTCGAACGACAGGTTGCCGAGCGCACGGCAGAGCTCCACGCCAGTGAAGTCCGGTTCCGCACCACCTTCGAGCATGCCCCGATTGGCATTGCGTTGATCGCCCCGGATGGCCGGTGGTTGGACGTGAACAGGGCGTTGAGTGAGCTGCTGGGGTATAGCGAGGCAGAGTTGCTGGCTACCACCTTTCAAGCCCTGACGCATCCAGATGACGTAGCGACGGATGTCGGGAATGTCCAGCGCCTGCTCAATGTTGAACTCTCTTCCTACCAGCGTGAGAAACGCTATCTCCACAAACACGGGCAGACGGTCTGGGCTAGCGTCCATGTTTCCCTCGTCCGTGATGCGCATGGCGCTCCAGTCTACTTGATCGCCCAAATCCAAGACATTACCGCCCGCAAACAGGCCGAGGCGGCGCTACGTGACAGTGAGGAACGGTTTCGCCAATTCATGGACAATAGTCCCGCTGCGGCCTACATCAAGGACGACCAGGGGCGCTACGTGTACATCAATGACCCGATTGCGCGTCTCGTTGGGCGACCTGCGGAGCAGTGGCAGGGCAAGACCGATCGTGAGTTGTGGTCGGCAGAGATGGCAGAACAACTGCACCACCATGACCAAGCCGCACTTGCGGCCAATGCGGCGATTGAGGTGGAGGAGCTCCTACCACAGGGTGATGGTCTGCACTCGTGGCTCTCCTTCAAGTTCCCCCTCACGGACGCGGCGGGCCAGCGGTTTGTTGCCGGGATGTCCATCGACATTACGGCCCGGAAGCGCGCCGAAACCTGGGTCAAGAAGCTCATCGAAACCACCCAAGACGCGGTGATTGCCATTAATCGGCAGAGCCGCATTGTGCTGTTCAATCCGGCGGCAGAAAAGATATTCGGCTATAGCAGAGACGAAGTCCAAGGCCAGCGCGTCCAGATGCTCATGCCCGACCCCTACGCCCGTGAGCACGACGGGTATGTGGAACGGTACGAACGCACGCATGAGCCTCGCGCCATTGGGCGGGTCCGGGTCGTGTCCGCGCGTCGCAAGAATGGCGAAGTGTTCCCGATGGAACTCTCGGTCACGGAAGTGGGCATTGAGGACGACGTCCGCTACACCGCCTTCATCCGCGATGTGTCTGAACGTGTGCGACTACAAGAGCAACTGCTCGACCGTGAGCGCTTGGCGGCCATTGGCACGACGGCGGCGAAACTGGTGCATGAGATCGGCAATCCGCTCAATGGGATGTCCATCGCGACCCAGCTCCTCGAGCGCCGCTTGGGGAAACTCACCGCGGATGAGTCGCTCCAGATGTCGGTCCGGGCTTTGCGCAATCAGACGAACCGGCTGGCGAATCTGTTAGCGGAATTTCGTTCGCTCTCGCGTCGGCAGCAGTTCACCTTCCGCCCCACGAAGCTCCCGGATGTGATTCGGGAGGTCATCAGTACCGAGTTTGGGCTCTATACCGAGCGCGGGATCGCCGTGGAGCAGGTCTTCGCTGCCGATCTCCCGGTCGTCACCGTCGATCCAGACAAGCTCAAGCAAGTGGTGCTCAACTTGTGTAAGAATGCAGTCGAGGCGATGCCCAACGGTGGCACGTTGACGATTCGGGTTCATCATGCCGGCGAATACGTCTACCTGGAAATCGCCGATACGGGCTCGGGGATTCCTGACGGGGTCAACATCTTTGAGCCGTTTATGACGACGAAGAAGGAAGGGACAGGGTTGGGCTTGCCTATCGTCCGTCAACTCGTCGATGCCCACGGGGGGACGCTGACTTATCGCAGTGAGCCGGGGAAAGGGACGACCTTTGTCGTAGCGTTGCCGCTCCAGTTCCAGGGAGAAACACGGGGGGCGTAGCTCAGTGCAGAACCTTTAGTGACGATACGCGCCGTAACAGGGCAATGGCATGAAGTGAAGGAAATTGTTGTCGTGGGAGAATCCGCCTCACGCCACCTCTCGCTTAATGCAATTGCGCAACAGGGGGAGGAGGGCGTGAAGCGGGCGCGTATTCAGCACGTCCTCTTTCTCCAACCAGCCACGCCGCGCCTGCCCGATCCCGAAGCGCAGGTTGTGGAAATCGAGCACGCTATGCGCGTCGGAGTTGATACTGACGAGCACGCCTTCTTGCTTGGCGAGGCGGCAGTACGTGTCGAGTAAATCCATGCGTTCCGGATGCGCGTTCAGTTCGAGAAAGCAGCCACGCTCACGGGCGTGGTGAATGATGCGCGGCATGTCGACATCATAGGGGTCACGCTCCGGCATGAGCCTGCCGGTAGGATGTGCCAGGATGGTGAAAGAGGGGCGATCCATCGCCCGCAGGATGCGCTCGGTCTGTTTTGCTCGTGAGAGGTGCATCCGGCTGTGAATGGCCCCGACCACCAAGTCGAGCCGGGCCAACACGCGATCCGGCAAGTCAAGTTCCCCGTCCTCTAAAATATCCACTTCGATACTCTTCAAAAGGGTGATGCCAGACAACTGTGCGTTGAGCCGATCAATCTCGGTGATCTGCGTCATCAGGCGGTATTCATCCAGCCCGTGGGCGATGCTGAGGTGGTGGGAATGCTCGGTGATCGCCAGATATTCGAACCCCCGTGCGCGGGCAGCGAGCGCCATCTCTTTCAGACTGTGCCGCCCATCCGTTGCTGTAGTATGCGCGTGTAAGTCGCCTTTGAGATCGCTGAGTTCGACCAGGTGGGGAAGGGTCCCGTCCCGCGCCGCTTGCAGCTCGCCCCGATTCTCGCGTAACTCCGGGGGGATCACTGGCAAGCCGACTGCGGCGAACACCGAGTCTTCAGTTTCACCCGCGATACGCTGATCCTTGCGAAACACACCATATTCATTGATCCTGAGGCCACGTTGCTGACCAAGATCGCGGAGGGCAATATTGTGCGCCTTGCTGCCCGTGAAGTAGACCAACGCGGCCCCGTAGCTGTCCTCAGCGACCACGCGGAGATCGACCTGCAGCGTGGACCGCAACCGGACGCTGACGCGTGTGGACCCGCGTGCGATCACTTCAGCGACCTCGTCATATTTCACAAAATGATCGATCACACGGCTGGGAGCCGATGTCGTCACGAGAATATCCAGATCACCGACGGTGTCTTTGGCGCGGCGGTAACTGCCCGCGACGATGACGTGCGTCACTGTCGGTCCTTGTTGGAGATAGGTGACCAACGCCTCGGCATACGGGGCGGTAGTGGCAATCTTAAAACGACGGCTGGTGGTGGATCGCGCCCGAATGGCGTCCACAATGCGTTGCTCGGTTTTCGCCCCGAAACCGGGCAGGGTGCGGATACGGCCATCAAGGGCAGCCCGATATAACTGTTCCACCGTGTGGATATCGAGTTCGTGATAGAGGGTGTTCACGCGCTTCGGACCCAGACCCGGGAGGTGTAACAGCTCGGTGAGGGCAGGCGGAACCCGTTTGCGTAGCTTCCCTAAGAGCGGCGTTGTTCCTGTGTCCACGATCTCGTGGATCTTGGCCGCCAGATTGTTGCCGATGCCAGGCAGTGCGGTGGGCTCCTCCCCGTGCGCGATCATGCTGGTAATCTCGTGGCTCAGGTCGCGCAATGTCCGCGCGGCGTTGCGATATGCACGAATACGAAAGGGATTGTCCCCTGCGATTTCCAAGAGATCGGCGATTTCCTCGAAGATCGCAGCGATGTCCGCGTTATGTACTGGCATCCCATTCACCCTCCGTGCTGATACCAGCAGGGACTATGCCAGCGACTGGCTCAGGCTGGAGCGGTGACGCAATCACAGAATCGGGGAAAGGCATCCGGCAACGTTCCCACTCTTGCGACCACCATTGCATGACATCGCTGGTCATCGCGTGGCCTCGACATTGCTCTACAAGATGGGTCTGAATGGAAAACCACAAACATGAAGCACTCCGCACGAGGATTTATTGCGGGTTACCCCCAAGAGGGATTCCTCCCTTAGGACGGATAAAAGGTCGCACGTGTCGAACCGCTCGTGTGTATCAAAGGGTAACGATTCGCTCGAGGCAGGCGGAGCGGGAGGAATCCACACGACAAGGGTACGCGTGAGACATACCCGTTACGTGATCGTAGGGCTCAGCTTCCTGGTGGTGCTGTGGTTGCCTGTTGCATCAACCCGCGCACAACAGGCAGTGATCGTCGCAGGAAAGAGCGAATACCATAAATCCTGTGCCGTGTGTCATGGCAGTGACGGGAAGGGCCGGGGAGCGATGGCCACGCTCCTCAAAGTAAAACCGGCGAACTTGACGCGTCTGAGTGCCAACCATGACGGCATCTTTCCGTTTTGGGACGTCTATCGCATCATTGATGGGCGCAAAGAGATTGGTGGCCATGGATCGGGTGACATGCCTGTCTGGGGCACCGTCTTTAAGCAGGAGGCTGGAGCTGATCTCGGAGCAGACTTATCAGCCCATGCGCGCATTCTCGAAATCGTCTACTACCTCGAATCCATACAAGCAGCTCCGCGTGGGAAGCCGTAACTGATTGTGTCTGACACTTTGCTGGTGCTGAGTCGTCAGCGCTAGTGAGCGCGGTATTATGGCATGGAGGTTGTCAACCGGAAGTCGGTGCGCGCGACGCTCCTTCGTGTTGCTTGTGATAGGTAGCCCACAACGCATCTGCTTGGGCGTGCAACGCTGGGTCGGTGCTGGAGCTATGCACCGCATCGACCAGATGACGAATGTGGCTGGGCATCTCCGGGGCGAGTGCGCGCAAGAGGAGACTGGTCGTGACGCGAAATCCTTGGAGCCAGGCACCCTCCAGCCGGTTGAGTTCGGAGCCTTCGAGACGCAAAGCCTGCCGTAACGCCTCGTCCTCTGTCAGGCTGGGGTTTTGGACCACAGCTTCGGCTGTGGCCACTATCGCCTCCATGCGAGCGAGCACGTCGTTGGGAATCGACGGCGGATGCTCCATCACGTCGCAGACGTAGGCTGACCGCTCCAGGGTGACGAGATGGTGGGTTTCCTCCTCCGCCATGGCCTGCCAAAACGTCCGCTGTGCCGGAGCACACTGCGGACGTTCACTGAGGAGGCGATAGATGTCACGCACCCGCCGTTCCAGATCAATGAGATGGTTGAGTACTTGATGTGGGTTCATAAGGGTTGGTCGTGCAAGATACATGCGAGAGTCGAGATGGATATGAGGAGCAAATTCCTCATGGTTTCCGACAATCGAGAACGTTTCGCGCGGAATTTCTCATGTTCGGGAAAACTTAGCACGGTTCCCTTACTGTCAACCCAGGTCGGCAAGGTCGGCAAGATCGGCAAGATCGGTTGGTACGTCGCTTGCCGTGAATACTGCGGAGAGGAGACAACAGCTTATGATCAACAAACCCACTTACACCTTGGGTGATATTATGAATCGGATTGGAGATTCCTACCGCAGTGACTCGGAAGTGGTGGCAACGGTCGCCCAGCTCTTGAACTCGGGTCGCCTGCGGCTCAACGGCCAGTTGGCAGGTCGGCGCGTGGTGGTTCGTCCCTCTCTCGAGACTTTTTTGCACCGGGTCCACTCATAGCGGGGAGTGCCACTAGCAACCGCGAGGGCGCTCTTCCTCGCGGGTCGTATCGAAAGTAAGGACATTGCCATGCACGCTGAAGCGCAGAGTGAGGAGGGGCAGAATGTCGCACGGACTATTCAATCTGTGGATGGACGCGTCACCGTCACGATCCATCCGGGCCTCCCGTCGTATGTGTACGTCGCGCACGATAGCCTTGCTGAAGAAGAGGTGGAGGCGGTGCTGATGAACATGTCTGCGGAGATTCCTTGTCCCTGCTCCCTCATCATTCTGCCCCAAGCGTGGTGGGACATGCTGCTTCCCACTCGGTTGCTCATGGTTATACCTCCGGAGAGCTGTGCCTAGCAAAGACTGACGCTCGGTTTGCGCTGGTGCGATAAAGGAAACGCAATGGGGTCGGTGCCTTTGTGGTGCCGCAGACGAGCCAGACACTCATCGAGTTTGCCCATCCGCTCCAGGGAGGCGCAGATGCGTTGCACACTCCCCCAATCACTCCAGCCGACGTCGGGCACTGGCAACACGCGCAGATGTGAGACTAACGGTTCGCACACGTCCGAGGAGAAATTGACGGACTGCACCGTGGCATAGACGCGCTCGATGACCTGCGTCGCGTCAGCACTGCTGAGCGCCTGACGGATGTCAGCAAATGCCGCGTACACATCTGGCGCAACCTGCCGGACCATGTTCCACACCGTGGGTGCCCAGGCGACACAGACGAAGGTATTCCAGAGTACCCCGCGCGAGAGCAAGGCGTGCATCGTCACGGGATCAGGTTTTTCCCAGAACCGCTGCACGCTCCGTGTTGCACGAGCTTCCTCCACACTGCCGGGCTCGATCCACCCATACCCCTCTTCGACTTGATCGGGCGCCACACCGAGTAACACGAAGTCCTGGGGCACGGCTTTCTCATAAAAACCCTACTTGACGGAGCAAATTAGTGAAGCGCGCGGGGTACTCTGGAATACCTTCGTCTGTGTCGCCTGGGCACCCACGGTGTGGAAC
>JABFSC010000475.1 GCA_013140885.1 Deltaproteobacteria bacterium
TCATCCGCCCCTTGCGTTGGAGTAGGGCGCTCGCTTGATCGACCACTTCGGAAAACTTCATACGGTGCTCACTATAGGTTTCCTGAATCATTTGTGGATATGAGTGGCATTCATACTTCGACAGGCTCAGCACGAACGCCACTCAGTCGGAACATTTCATTTAGGAAAACTATATGTAGATGGTTTGTTCTCACGGACACTTATCCCACGCGCTCAGGCACCGCGAATGTGACGGGTCATTGCGAGGGATCGTGGCGAACTACTCATAGCTAACCACTCATTGCTCGTCTTCAGGCGATCTGTCGTAACGCCGTCGCCACATTCAGTCGCGCCGCTCCACGCGACGGGATCACGCCCGCCAAGATGCCGACGAAGAGTGCGATGAACAGCCCTTGAATCATCACCGAGACCGGCATGAGAAAGAGGGTCAACGGACCAAGGAACGGGGACCACGAACTGTTTCCCGCGTTTAGAATGACGTAGGCGGGGACCACTCCGAGGAGGCCCCCCAACACGGCAATCAGCAAGGCTTCGCTCAAGAGCAGCGAGAAGATCGTGCGGCGACGAAAGCCAATGGTCTTGAGCACCGCCACCTCGCCGATGCGCTCGCGGACACTCATGGCCGCCGTGTTCGCGGCGATCAACACGATGGACGCGACCACGAGGAACCCCACCAACATAATCACTTGGATAATGCCATCAAACGAGCTGAGAAAATTCGCCGTGAACTCGTACTGCGTGGCCGTGAGCGTGGGATGCGAAGAATTGCGAAACTGCTCATCAATCGCGGTGATGACGGTTTCGATGTTTTCCGTTTTATCCACCATCACCATCAACATGCTGATCCAGCCGCTGGCATTGAATTGTTCATACGGACGCAGCGCTTCCTCGAAATACTGCCGTGGGAAAAGGAAGAGCGTTGCGGACATGGGATTGACGTTCGGCACCTCGCCGATGATTTTGAACGTCAGGCTGAGGTTGAACCAGACACTGTTGCGCAGTGTGACTTCGTCGCCAATTTTCCAACCGAATTTTTCCATCGTGCGCACCCCGACCAGGGCGGCATTACGGATTTTCTTGAATTGGTCGAGGACAACCGGGTCGAATTCATATTCACTGAGTCCCTCGCCGAGCGTTTCACTATCGACGGCATAGTTCGGGAAGAAATCTTTCGCCTCATTATAAATCCCCCCAAACCAGGTGAGGTGCGTGACCGCGGCGACGTGCGGCAGGTTACGCACCCGTTGCGCGTAAGCTACGGGGAGGTTCTCATAAGCAAGGCCGTATTTATGGTGCACGACCAGCCGCCTCGCGTTCATCGTCCGTTCAAGAATCGATGTTCGTACCGTCGGCAAGGTCATCACCGCGCAGACGAGAAAAATCGAAAAGGCCACGGCCAGCGTCGTCAGTAGCGTCCGAGTCCGATTCCGTCCGAGATTCCGTCGAATGAGAGTCCAGGTGCTCATAATGAAAAGTTGAGAGTTGAGAGTTGAGAGTTGAGAGTTGAGAGTTGAGAGTTAACTTTGGTTTTTGTTTTCCTTCCTCATTCTTCACTTTCCACTTTCCACTTTCCACTCTCCACCAGCACTCCTTTATCCAAATGAAAGGTCTGGTCCACGTAGCGTTCGGCTCGTGGGTCGTGGGTGACCATGACAATCGTTTTGTGAAACTCGTTCTTGAGCCGACGTAGCAAGTCGAGGATGTCATCCGCATTTTTCGCATCGAGATCGCCCGTTGGCTCGTCGGCGACCAACAGGTCGGGATCGACAACCACGGCGCGGGCGATCGCCACCCGTTGTTGTTCACCGCCAGAGAGTTGGTTGGGCCGATGATGCTGGCGGTCCGCCAAGCCCACGATGTGGAGCGCGGTTTCCACGTGTTGTCGGCGCGCGGCTTTGGAGAGCCGGGTGAGCAGGAGCGGTACCTCGACATTCTCGGCGGCGCTGAGGACCGGAATCAGGTTGTAGAACTGAAAGACGAAGCCGACGTGGGCCGCGCGCCAGGCGGCGAGTTGATCCTCACTGAGCCCACTCAACGTTTGTCCATTGATGGCGATGTTCCCCGAAGAAGGTTGGTCGAGCCCGGCGATGAGATTCAGTAGGGTGGATTTGCCCGAGCCGGATGGTCCCATCAGGGCGACAAAGCTGCCATCTGGGATGGTGAAGTTGACTTGCGCTAACGCATGCACTTCGTCAGCGCCACGGCGGTACACGCGCGAGACCTGTTGCAACGTGATCATGGCCTGTGTTTCCCCCTGGCAAGATTATTCAGACCCCCATCGTAGTGTCAACCCTAAGAATGTGCGCGCTTGGATCATAATCGACGCCACGGCACCCTTCCTTTGAGATTGTCGGCAACCCGCGCTACACTGCGGAGGTCGTCACAAAGTCATAAGGAGGACTGACATGACCCCACTTTGCAAAACCATACTTGCCGCCTGTGGACTTTGGGTGCTCTGCGCCGCTCCGGTAGGGGCTCAAACGCTTCGTGATCTGACGGATCATGAACCCACCACCGAAGAGCTGATCCAAGGACTGAGGCTCTCCTCACCTCCTCCAGCAAAAGGACAAATGCGTGGGGTTGGACCAACCTCGTCCACCCAAGCTCGCAAATCCCCCTGCGAATCCTACCGCGACCGCGCTCAGACCCGTGGTGTGGGAGTAGCCTCGACGGCAGCCGTTTCAGCCGCGACCGGGGTGGTGCTCAAAGTAACCTTCGCTTCCGGCTCCGCCCGGCTCACCGCGGAAGCCATGCGGACATTGGACAAGCTGGGAGAGGCTCTCCACTCCGATGAACTCGCGGCGTGTTGTTTCCAAATCGAGGGACACACCGACAGTGTGGGGAGCGATGCCTATAATGAACGACTTTCTCAACACCGCGCGGTGAGCGTGTCGCGGTACCTCGCTGAACGCCACAAGCTAAAAGATCGCACCGTCGCGGTCGGATATGGGGAACAGAAACCGGCCGCCGACAATACCACCGATGAGGGGCGACAGAAAAATCGCCGCGTCCAAGTCATCAACCTCGGCTATGAGTAGGCTGCGGAGCAGTAAGAGGATGGGGATGGGCTCACCGTCGATGGGTTTGCTGGCGAGATGCCTGGGTGCTCAGGTGAAAATCGCGTACGCACTCCTATGCTGGGTTTCGCTGTCCGTCCTTATGAGCCGCGCCGCGCACGGGCAGTACGACATCCCGTTGAAAGATCGCTCTGGCAAGCAGGTCGGGGTCCTGTCTTATAAAGAGAGTCACGCTTTAGTCGTCGGTATCGGTGACTATAAAGGCGGGTGGGAGACACTGCCGGGCGTCAAAGGAGATGTGGAAAAGGTTAAACAGGCACTCAAGAAAAATGGATTCCAGGTGGTCGTCAAAGAAAACCTAGATTATGCCGAGTTAGAAAAAACGTTTCGGGACTTTATCATGCAGTACGGGCAAGCACTGGAGAATCGACTCCTCTTCTATTTCGCCGGCCACGGCTATACCATCAAAAACACTTATAACCAGGATGATATGGCGGATTGGACAGGCGTCATCATTGCTCGGGATACTCCATTTCCAACCCCTGAGACCACCACGGAATTTCGCGCGAAAACCTTGCCGATCGAGCGCTTCGCCAGCATGGCGCGTGATATTCAATCGCGTCATGCGTTATTCATTTTCGATAGCTGTTTTTCCGGAGCCCGTGGCTTTACTACCCTTTTGCCAAACCCAGAGGACCTCGTTCAAGAAGTCACTCCCAAAATCGCAAACCATGTCCGGCAATTCATCTCTTCTGGCACCGCAGATCAACCGGTACCGGACATGAGCTTCTTCCGCAAATATTTTATCCAGGCACTGGAGGGAGAAGCCGACCGCAATGACGATAACTTTGTCACCGGCTCGGAACTCGGTCTCTTCCTCCGAGAAAAAGTGAGTGTCGATATGGGAGGACAGCAAACTCCACAATCCGGGAAAATTAACGATTCCAACCTGAACAAAGGGGAATTTCTCTTTCCGTTGGCGTCGCCAACCGCCGCGGCCTGTGTCGAGACTTCTCCGCGTGCGAGTCTGCCTCCACCAATGACGAATGGCGTTGGCATGGAATTCCTCGCGGTCCCAGCGGCGGATCTCCGCATGGGCGCGGACGAGGGGCCACCCGCGCGCTCCTCACATCAAGTCACGATCAGTCACCCCTTCTACATTGGCAAATACGAGGTCACCCAGGCGCAGTGGAGCGCCGTGATGGGAACAAATCCCAGTCAGTTCACCGGCGACCCACGGCTTCCCGTCGAAAACGTCTCCTGGACGAACGTGCAGGACTTCCTCCGCCAGCTCAATGCGCGCGAAGGCACGACCCGCTACCGCCTTCCCACCGAAGCGGAATGGGAGCATGCGGCCCGCGCTTGTGTCGCGACGACCTATCCGTTTGGGGATGATACCAGTCAGTTAGCGCGCTACGCCTGGGACGAAACGAACGCCGGAGAGCGCACGCATGCCGTTGGCCAACTGTTACCGAATAAGTGGGGGCTCCACGACATGCTGGGCAATGTGTGGGAATGGTGTCAGGACTGGTATGGCGAGTATCCCGTGACGGCGGTCACCAACCCGCAAGGGGCGCCGGAGGGCGTGTTTCGTGTCTATCGGGGCTGCGGTTGGTTGCGGGGCGAAAGTCCACGCTATTGTCATCCCACTACACGTCATGGCGCGCGCCCCAATTTCGCGCATCCGGCTCTCGGGTTTCGGGTCGTGATGACCATTCTTTCCGGAACACCCTAAAGTTTCTGTTCAGATGCGTCACGCGACACTGTGGGACGGGAGAGTCAGGGAGAGCGGACGCGGCCAGGCCGCGCGGTCGATTGCCGCGTTAGTCCGCCCTCGTCGCCTATTTTTATCTCTTATTGTTCAAGGCGTCACGATCAACACGGAGTTGGTCGAGCACTTCGGTGACGCGACTGAGGAAATGACTCCCCGTGCGCGCTTCCTCGGCAGTCAGGTGGTCGAGGATCGTGCGAATGAAATTTTCTCCCTCCGCGACCATGGTGGACAAAAACCGCTCCCCTTTGGCGGTAAGCCGCACGAGTTTCTCCCGTCCAGAACGCGGGTCCTCCACCACCTGCACGAAGCCCAGAGGTGGCCGCGCCATCGCCCGTAGCGCTTTGGTGATCGCCGAGCTGCTCACCTCGAACCACGTCGCGATGCGCTGCTCAATGTCCTTACGGCGCATGGACTTCCCCTTGCCTTCGGACCGGATCAGCCACAAGATCGCCACCTGCTTGCGGGTGAGTGTGCCACTGCGCAGCGCGTCCTCGAGCGTCATCCCTAACTTGTAATGAATAGGGTAGAAGAACTCCAGAAATTCCACCGCCGCATCGGTTTGTGTCTTGAACTCGCGGGCTGTTGCCGCCATACTTACCTCGCTGTTTCGTTCCTTCTTCACGAAGCCAGTTCCTTGACGTTTCCGTGAAACTATTTCTAACGGAAACCTTTTCTGTTGACAAGTGAATGGGGGCTACTATATTCTTTTTCCCGGAGAAACTTTTTATCGAGTGTATCTTCTTCCTGGCAACACGCTTCCGCGAAAGAATAATAAGGAGCCCCGATGGACTACAACCCGTTCGCCCCAGAAGTGAAAGCGAATCCCTACCCCTATTACACCCATCTCCGTCACCAGTCGCCCGTCTTTCAGGTCAAGGACGCCGGCTTTTGGGCGGTCAGCCGCTACGATGACGTGTTGTATGTGCTGAAAAATCCGCAACTGTTCTCGTCCACCATCCTGCTGGCGGCCTTGCTTGGCGATCTGAATCCCGTGCCCGAAGCCGCCAACTTGATCGCCTCGGACCCGCCCGTGCATAGTCGGCTGCGCAAATTAGCCAACCGCGCGTTCACCCCGCGCATGATTAGCGCGCTCGAACCGCGCCTGCGTGAGATCACCACGGACCTGCTCTCCGCCGTCGCCTCTCGTGGCGAGTTCGATCTCGTGCACGACCTCTCCACGCCACTCCCCGTCATCGCCATCGCCGAGATGCTTGGGGTCGAAGCGGCGGATCGCGCCGATTTCAAACGCTGGTCCGATGATATTGTCCATGCGGCAAACGGAATTATTGGTGAAGAACGGGAGCTGGCGAAAAAGAGCGTGACCGAGTTCAGAACTTATTTCGAAGAAGTCATTGAGGCCCGCCGCGCGGCTCCGCGCAACGATTTAATTAGCGCGCTCGTCAAGGCCGAAGAGGAAGAGCAGATGCTAACGTCCGGTGAGATATTGAGTCTCGCCACGCTGCTGCTCATCGCCGGCAACGAGACCACCACCAATCTCATCGGCAATGCCATGCTCGCCTTGCTGGAACATCCCGACGTCTTGGCACGGATTAAGAAGGACCCCGCCTTGATTCCCCAGGCGATCGAGGAGGTGTTGCGCTACGATGGTCCCGTACATGGCATCTTCCGACAAGCGACGCAGGATGTCGAACTGGCGGGCACCACGATTCCTTCGGGCGCACTCGTGTTTCCGCTGTTCGCGTCCGCCGACCGCGACGAGAATAAATTCCCGAACCCGGATCACTTCGACATTACCCGCAAGACCGAGGGACATATCGCCTTTGGGTTCGGCATCCACTTCTGTTTGGGCGCGCCGCTGGCACGACTGGAGGCCAAGATCGCCTTGCAAGAAATGCTGGGACGCTTCCACCACCTCACACTGAAAGCCGAAGGATTCACGCGCATTGATTCCTTCTTCCTGCGGGGCCTCAAGACGATGCCCCTGACATTCGATATTATCGCCACCGCCTAGCCACACGCACCGGAGCACACGTATGAAAACCGAAGGAACCGAGACATTTTCAGGGAATCGCCAGTTTAGCTACTTCAAGCCCAAGGGGCGGCACCCCAGTGAGTATGAAGACTTGACCATGCACACCCAGCCCGACCCGCGCCACTTCGCGTCGCAGGGCTGGATGAACTGTTTCGCCGATGGGCGCGGCGCGTGGAGCGATGATACCACCGCGCTCAAATCCACGGACTGGTGGGAGTTCCAGGACCCCAGCAAGCAGTGGCAACGTCCGTATGTCGCCGCGCAAGCCAGCCAAGAGCGCAGCCTGGACCGCATGGTCGAGGCCGCCAAGAGTGAAGAGCTGTTCGCCGATTTCGATGCCACCTGGGGCAACACCATTCTCGGTAAGTACTACGCGGCCTACGCTTGTCTCGAATATGGACTGTTTCGCTGTTTCGCCTACGCGCAACGCGAGGCCCTGTCCGCCACCGTTGGCAACGTCTGTATCTTTAATGCCGCCGACAAGATTCGCCACGCGCAAGATATTGCCCTCTATGGGATGGACTTGGCCGAGGCGATCCCTGGATTCTCCGATGCCGAGGCGAAGACGGTGTGGCTCGAAGACCCGATCTACCAAGGCGCCCGCAAGGCGGTGGAAGGACTGATGGCGTCCAAGGACTGGGGCGAGATGATTATCGGGATCAACCTGGCCTTGGAGCCGTTGTTCGGGATGCTCGCGCGGACGCAGTTTTTCTCGCGCTTCGCCGCGCGCAATGGCGACGCGATTTCCCCGACGATCCTGGCGACCGTCGAGAATGACTGGCAACGCAACCTCAAGTGGACGAAGGAGTACGTGCAGGTGCTGCTGCGCGATCCTGAGCATGCGAGTGGAAATAAGAAAGTCATGGAAGGCTGGCTGGCGAAATGGGTGCCGTATGTGCGCGAGGCGATGCGGGACTTCGCGCCACTTTTCGACAAGCCGACCGTAAAACCCCAAACCTTCGCGCACGCGCAAGAGCGGGTGGAGGGGCAGTATGCCGCCTTACTGAAAGAGCTGGGGCTTCAAGCGCCCGCGGTTCTGGCGTAGAACACCTCCGAGAATACTCATGGCAGACGCACAAAAAATCGCAGCACGTGAAACGGTGGGCCTCGTCCTAATGGGCAGTGAAGAAGCGGACGTGGCCGTTGAGATGTTACGCGAGGAACAACCGCATCTCCGCATCTCCAAAACCAACTGTTACTGGATGATCGAAGGAGAGGGAAAAATCGAAGTCGATGTCAACGAAGTAGGCGAGCGCCTTGGTCGCGATCTCGACATGGCGACGTTCCTGGTGGTGATGACGAGTTACTATGGCCGCGTACAAGTGAC
>JABFSC010000015.1 GCA_013140885.1 Deltaproteobacteria bacterium
TGTCGGCGATATGGAAATCCGGGAACTGGCTTGAACGGGAAGTCTGGGACATGTTTGGGATCACCTTCAAGGGGCATCCCGATATGCGCCGGATTCTCATGTACGAAGAATTTCGTGGGTACCCGCTCCGCAAGGACTATCCTGTGGCCAAGCGGCAGCCCTTGGTGGAAGAACGGGACCCGATCACGAACCCTTGGCCGAAAAGGTAACCGATGTCAGACGCCGCGCCGCAATTTGCCGAAATGCACCTTGATCCCACCTCGGAAGTGATGTCCCTGCAAATGGGACCGTCGCATCCGGCGACGCACGGGACGATCAAGCTCAATCTCAAACTCGACGGGGAGAAAATTCTCAACTGCGACGTGGAGGTCGGCTACCTGCATCGTGGATTCGAGAAAATGTGTGAGCAGCGGACCTGGAATCACGTGGTGCCGTACACCGACCGGCTCAACTATATCTCACCATTGATTAACAATGTCGGGTTCGCGCTGGCGGCGGAAAAGCTGCTCGGCGTCGAAGTGCCCGAACGTGGACAGTACATCCGCATGATTATGAGCGAGATTTCGCGGATGACCGACCACTTCACCTGCCTGGGCATGGCGGCGGCGGAAGCGGGCGCGCTGTCGGTGGCGTTTTATGCCCTCGAAGCACGTGAGACCCTCTTTGACATTGTGACGGCGGTGACGGGCGCGCGGCTGACCGTGAGCTACACCCGTGTCGGTGGAGTCATGCAGGACCTCCCCAGCGGATTCGCCGAGTGGATTGAGCGCGCCTTTGTCGGTATCCGCAACGTCATGTCGGATTGTGACAAGCTGCTCTCGAAAAATCGCATTTTTATTGAACGAATGTCCGGTGTCGGGGCGCTCTCGGCGGAAGATGCCGTGTCGTATGGCGTGACCGGACCGCTCCTGCGGGCGTCTGGCGTCGCGTATGACGTGCGCAAGGCGAACCCCTATTTGTTCTACGACCGTATGGACTTCATCGTGCCAACGGGGACGCAAGGCGACAATTGGGACCGTTTCCAGGTACGTTTCGAGGAGCTTCGCCAGAGCATGAGCATGGTCGAGCAGGCGCTCAAGCAACTGCCCGGTGGCCCGATTCGTGTCGATGATCCAAACATCACCATGCCGGAGAAGAAAGATGTCTACGGCAACATTGAAGGCTTGATGAACCATTTCAAGCTGGTGATTGAGGGTGTGAAAATTCCCAAAGGGGAAGTGTACTCCGTTGTCGAAGGGGCGAACGGGGAGTTAGGGTTCTACTTGGTGAGTGACGGCAGTGGCCGTCCGTATCGTGTGCGAGTACGACCGCCCTGTTTCTTTGGCATGGCGGCCCTCGGCCAAATGCTCCAAGGGCACCTGATCTCCGACGTCATCACCACATTTGGCATGGTGAATATGATCGGCGGAGAATGCGATAGGTAAAACAGTTCAGAGTTGAGCGTTGAAAATTAACCTGAACTCTTCAATTCTCAACTCTGAACTCTCAACTTTCAACTAATTTTATGGCTGTGCAATTTTCAGAAGCGAATCGCAAAAAGTTCGAGGAAGTCCTCACCCACTACCCGACCAAGCGGGCGGCTATTCTTCCCACCTTCTGGCTTGCGCAGGAGCAGTTTGGCTTTCTGAGCAACGAAGCGATGGAATATGTCGCGCAGCTGTTGGACTTGTCCCCGGCTTACGTGCGGGGGGTGGCGACGTTCTACACCATGTTCAACAAGGAGCCGGTGGGCACGCATCATGTCCAGGTCTGCACCAACCTCTCCTGCACGCTCCAGGGCGCGGAAACCATCCTCGGCTGCGTGCAAACGAAATTGGGCATTGGCGTGGGCGAGACCACCGCTGACAAGAAGTTCACCCTTAATGAGGTGGAATGCTTGGGCTCCTGCGGGACCGCGCCCATGGCGCAAATCAACGACGATTATTATGAAAATTTGACGCCCGAAGGGGTCATCCAGTTAATCGACCGCCTGGCGAAAACCGCTTAACCGGCCCGCCTAACCGCTCGCTGCGTAGCTACACGTGAGACCATAAATGGATCCGATCTCGCTCCTCATTGATGTCGTCCTCGTGCTCATGGTCATCGGTATGGTGATGAACCTGGGCGGGCTCTTGCTCTGGGTTGAACGCAAAGGCAGCGCGATCTTGCAGGACCGGATCGGCGCGAACCGGGCCTCGATCCTCGGCAAATTGCCCATCAACTTAGGGATCGTCAACACGCTGGTGGCGGACCCGATCAAACTGTTCACCAAGGAAGATTTCATTCCCCCCGGCGCTGATAGGTTCCTCCATACCTTGGCGCCCATCGTGGCGGTGGTGCCCGCTTTAATCACCATGCTCGTGGTTCCGTTCGGCGACATCATCGTGATCGGCGGTCGCGAGATCGAACTCCAAGCCGCACGCCTCAATGTGGGGCTCCTGTATATTCTGGCGATGGTCTCGCTCGGTGTGTACGGCATCGTCCTTGCCGGGTGGTCTTCTAATAACCGATGGGCGTTGCTCGGTGGCATTCGTGCCTCGGCGCAGATGATCTCCTACGAAATCGCGATGGGCTTAGCGCTCATTGGCACGGTGCTGACCTACGGCACCATGGATTTGCAAGCAATCAGTCGCGCGCAAGGTGGCATGCTGTTCGGGGTGCTGCCGAATTGGGGCATCTTCTACCAGCCGCTGGCCTTCCTGATTTTTCTCACCGCAGGGATCGCGGAAAGTAAACGGGCACCATTCGACTTACCCGAAGCCGAGCCGGAGCTGATCTCTGGCTACTTCACTGAGTATTCGGGCGCGAAACAAGCCGTGTTCATGCTGGTCGATTTTCTGGAGTCGATCATTGTCGCGGGTTTGATTACCACGCTGTTTTTCGGCGGTTGGCAAGTGCCGTTGTTGGACCGGAGCGGCATCCAGTTTCCGTGGGGCGGTGGCATTCCGCTGCCTTCCTTGGTGGTGACGCTAATGCAAGTCGGCGCGTTCACGGGCAAAGTCTTTTTCTTCTGTTGGTTGCAAATCATGATTCGCTGGACGCTCCCACGGTTCCGTTATGACCAATTGATGATCCTGGGGTGGAAAATTCTGCTGCCCGCGGCATTGCTCAACGTGATGCTCACCGCGCTCGCGGTCCTCATCACGGAGAATCTGAAATAACTATGGACGCGATTACTTTTATTGTTCTCAGCGTGCTCATGGTGGCTTCGGCCATTCGGGTTGTCCTCAACCGCAGCCCGGTGTACAGCGCATTGTCGCTCGTGGTGCTGATGAGCTTGCTCGCGGTCTATTTTCTCTACCTTGATGCCCACATGGTCGGGGTCCTGCAAATCATCGTGTACGCGGGTGCGGTGATGGTGCTCTTCCTCTTTGTCATCATGTTGCTCAATTTGCAGAATACCGTGCAGGATTACCGACAAGAGAAGCTGTGGACGATTGGGATTATCTGCGCGGCGCTCTTTGGCCAGATGTGGCTTCTTTTTGGTGGAGAAGGTGGCGAGAGTTCCGCTCAACAGCCACTACCAGAGGGGTTTGGGACGGTGATCTCATTAAGTGAGAAACTGTTTACGGACTATTTGCTCCCGTTTGAAATTACTTCACTGTTGTTGCTCGTAGCGGTTATTGGCGCGGTGGTCCTGGCGAAACGGTAAGCGACGGATGGCTTATGGCTCGCTTCGCTCGATGGCTTATGGCAAATGGCCTATGGCGAAAGTGTTTGTACTACAAGGTGAGCGTAGCGAACGGGCCATAAGCTATAGGCCATTCGGACAAATAAAGAATCATTGAAAGCGGGAAATATGGTTCCAATCCACTATCATCTCATGTTAAGCGCTATTCTTTTTGCCATCGGCGCGCTCGGCGTGTTGCTGCGACGCAACACCATCATCATCTTCATGTCCATTGAGCTGATGTTGAACGCGGTGAACTTGTCCTTCGTCGCGCTCGCGCGACAGTGGGGGTCGATGGATGGACAGTTGATCGTTTTCTTCGTTATGGCCGTGGCCGCCGCCGAGGCCGCTGTTGGCCTCGCCATCATCCTCATGGTCTTCCGTAATCGCGAGACCGTGAATGCCGACGAACTCAATCTCATGCGTTGGTAAGCCCCGCACCTTCGTGACACTATATGGAACACGCACACGCCGCCGCCGCCGCCACCGCAGTCCATGCGGTGACCTATCTCCGCTGGATTATTTTTCTGCCCCTGATTGGAGTGCTGTTTAATCTCTTCGTTGCCCCGCGTACTGGCCGCCGAGGTGTCAATCTCGTGGCCCCTGGCGTGATCCTGGGCGCTTTCCTGGTTGCCCTGAGCGCCTTTTTTGAGCTGAAGGGCTTGGCTCCGGGCAGTGCACTGGTCGATAACATCTATCCCTGGATCACCGCCGGACAATTACATATTGATTTCGCCCTGCGCGTGGATGCACTCTCCGCCGTGATGATCCTGATTGTGACCGGCGTGGGCTTTCTCATCCACCTCTATTCCGTTGGCTACATGGCCCACGACGAGGATTACGCTCGGTTCTTCACCTATCTCAATCTCTTTAGCGCCTCCATGCTGCTGCTGGTGCTGGGAGAGAACCTCGCGTTGCTGTTCGTGGGCTGGGAAGGGGTGGGCCTCTGCTCCTATTTGCTGATTGGCTTCTGGTACACCGATCCCGAAAAAGCCAAAGCCGGCAACAAAGCCTTTATCGTCAACCGGATCGGCGACGCCGGGTTCTTGCTTGGCATGTTCCTGCTATTTTGGACACTGGCGGACAAAGGGGTATGGACCCTTTCCTTCAGTGAGATTGAGGCGAACATGGCTCACCTCGCGCTCATGCCCGCCGTGATTACATCGATTTGCTTGTTGTTGTTCGTTGGAGCCACCGGCAAATCAGCCCAGATTCCGCTCTTTGTCTGGTTACCCGACGCGATGGCGGGACCGACTCCCGTCAGCGCCCTGATCCACGCGGCGACCATGGTCACCGCTGGTATCTACATGATGGCACGCTTGCACTTCCTTTATACGTTGTCACCCGATGCGCTCCACATCATCGCCTGGTTTGGCGCGGCGACCGCGATTTTCGCCGCCACCATTGGGTTCGCCCAAACCGATATTAAAAAGGTTCTAGCGTATTCGACCGTCAGTCAGCTTGGCTACATGGTGCTCGGTATCGGCGTCGGCGCCTACGGGGCCGGTGTGTTTCATCTGATGACCCATGCATTCTTCAAGGCGCTGTTGTTCCTCGGCGCGGGCAGCGTCATTCACGGCATGCACGAAGAGCAAGACATCCGCAAAATGGGTGGTCTGCTCAAACGAATGCCCTGGACCGGTTGGACATTTCTGATTGGCTGTATCGCCATTGCTGGAGTCCCAGGATTGTCTGGCCATTACAGCAAGGACCTCATTCTCGAAGAAGCCTACGGGAAGTCCATTTTGCTCTATATCGTTGGGACAGTCGGCGCTGGGATGACCGCGTTCTACATGTTCCGCCTCTTCTTTGTCACCTTCTGGAAAGAGACCCGCGCCAGTCACGAGGTCACGCATCACATTCACGAATCACCGTGGACGATGACCGTGCCGCTCGTCATTCTCGCCGTGCTGTCCGTGATTGGCGGCTGGAGTTCGGTGTTCCCGATTGGCGACTGGCTGAAGCCAATTTTTGGCGGACATCATCCTGACGTGCCCGCATTTATTCGCCTGATGCCGACGGTCATGGGAATCGTCGGCATCGTACTCGCCTATCTGATGTATGGGCGTAAAGCGAATCCGGCGGAAGGCATGGATGACCTGCCCATTGATGCGTGGCATAAGGGCGCGCTCAACAAATGGTACATTGATGAAATTTATGATGCGTGGATCGTGCGCCCCATGACCGCGCTCGCCGATGGATTCTGGAAAATCGTGGACATCAAAGGCATTGATGCCACGGTCAATGACACGGCCCAAGCATCCGGCATGTTCGGCGGTGCCCTGCGGTTGTGGCAAACGGGTAATGTACAGAGCTACGCCATGTCATTTCTGATCGGCGCGATGGCGATCTTTGGATTGGGATACTACTTATGGTAAGCGCAGTTACGTTCACCCCGTTGCTCGGCGCGTTAGTGCTGCTCTTCCTGAAGAAGGAGCATGAAAAAGGGGCGCGCTGGATCGCCTTTGGTACCTCGCTCCTCACTTTCGTCTTGTCGATTGGTCTGTTGTGTTCGTTCGACAGCACGATTGGCAGCTTCCAACTCGTCGAACGGGTACCCTGGATTCCTGACTTCGGCATTGACTATCACGTGGGCATCGACGGTATCAGTCTCTTCCTCGTCTTGTTGACGACGTTCCTCATGCCGCTGATTTTCCTGTCCGCCTGGGGCGACGTACACAAGCACATCAAGGAATACATGCTCCTCTTCCTGGTGCTAGAAACCGGGATGATCGGCGCGTTCGTGGCGATTGACCTCTTCCTCTTCTACGTTTTTTGGGAAGTGATGTTGATTCCCATGTACTTCCTCATCGGCGTCTGGGGTGGGGCGCGACGTATCTACGCGGCGATCAAATTCTTGATCTATACGATGGTCGGCAGCCTCCTGATGCTCGTGGCCATTCTCTATCTTGCCTACCTGCACAACACCGCGACCGGTTCCGTCTCCTTTAATTTGCTGCAACTGTACGACCTGCAGATTCCCGCGCAGGCGCAACTGTGGATGTTCGCCGCTTTCGTCCTGTCGTTCGCCATCAAAGTGCCGCTGTTCCCTTTTCACACATGGTTACCCGACGCGCACGTCGAAGCCCCCACCGGCGGTTCCGTGATTCTCGCTGGGGTCATGCTCAAGATGGGGACCTACGGGTTGATCCGCTTCGCGATTCCGCTTTTTCCCGATGCCGCCTATTTCGCCGCGCCGGTTCTGATCATTTTGTCGGTGGTCGGAATCTTCTATGGGGCGCTGGTGGCGATGGTGCAACCCGACCTCAAGAAACTTGTTGCGTATTCATCGGTCAGTCACATGGGATTCGTCGTGCTGGGGCTATTCGCCTTTAATATGCAAGGCACCCAAGGCGCGGTCTTCCAAATGCTCAACCACGGGATTTCCACCGGCGCGCTGTTCTTGTTGGTTGGCGTGGTGTACGAGCGGCGTCATACCCGCTTGATTAGCGAGTATGGTGGGTTGTGGAAACAGATGCCCATCTACGCCACGATTTTCCTGGTGACCATGTTTTCCTCCATTGGGCTTCCGGGGCTCAACGGGTTCGTTGGCGAATTCTTGATTCTCATGGGCGCGTTCAAGGCGATCATCTTCGACGGCGTTGCCTCGGCTTCCTCGTTCTCAAGCACGATCTACATGCTCTCCGCGATCTCTGGAGTCGTGTTGGGAGCGGTGTACATGCTGTGGATGTACCAACGGGTGATGTTCGGCCCCTTGGAGAACGAAGAAAACAAGAAGCTGGCTGATTTATCATGCCGAGAAGTGCTGGTGTTCGCGCCACTCCTCGTGCTCATGGTATTGATGGGACTCTTTCCGAATCCATTCTTGTCACGGATGGAAAAATCGGTGGACGTGGTCGTGGCCCGCATGGCTCCGGTACACAAGGCGTATCAAGCAAAGACGCAAGAGCGGACGGAGAAGCACGCGGTGGTGGCTCGGACCGAGCATACCCACTAATGCTCGCATTCAATAGGGACAATCATGATCTTGCCTGAGGTAAACTGGGCCGCTGTGATGCCGTCGGTCATTCTCACCATCGTGGGAATCACCGTGCTGTGCTGGGATCTCTGGATGAAGGAGCAGGACCGGAAGTATCTGGCCTGGCTCAGCCTCGCGGGGATCGCGACCGCCGCGTACTTTTCCTACTCGTTGTGGGGACGGAATGAGAGTGCCTTTGGTGGCATGTTGGCGCTTGACGCCTACGCCCTCTTTTTCAATCTGATTATTTGTCTGGCGACGGGCATGACGGTACTCATGTCCCGGCAGTACGTGGAAAATAACGAGCTGCCAGCGGGCGAATACTACGCACTCTTGTTGTTCGCCGCGGTCGGCATGATGCTCATGGCGGCGGCGACCGACTTGATCGTGATCTTTTTAGGGCTTGAGACCATGTCGGTGGCGGTCTACGTGCTCGCGGGCATTCGGCGACAGAACG
>JABFSC010000358.1 GCA_013140885.1 Deltaproteobacteria bacterium
GGTCCCCTCATTGTGCTTACTGAGTTGTGTTAAATCTCGTGGTTTGATGGTCAGAAGTGAGGCCGACGGGCCATCCCCTTTTGCCTGAGGTCCATGACAGGTGGCGCAATACGACCGAAATTCTTGCTGTCCCAATGCAATCACACTACTGTACTGCGCGAATACGATATCAGGCAGACCCCACGGAAAAAGGATGAGACTAAAACTCAGGCACGTGACTCTGACTATGTGCATTGTATCCTCCTCGGTCATTTCATTCCCCGTGGGGAAAACTGACTCTTCAATAAGCCGAATAGCGCAACGACTACATTTGTAAATCTTAATTTATGGATTTTCCCCCCCCCGTGAACGGTATATCTCGATCCACTGTGCAGGCTGATTCCTCCTGTCCTCTTTTCCTATCGGGATGAGCAAGATGCGCGCCTCTCCACGCTGCCTTCAGGAACATGGCCAGGGAAGAGGCTGATGAGGTGTCGTGATTGAAATTCGCGCGCTTACCTTTCACTGAGCGGTCTCTTCAGGTGTGTCACGAACCAGTGCGACGCCAAGCGCGCGACTTCCTCTAGCGTACCGGGCTCCTCAAAAAGATGGGTTGCTCCCGGCACGCTCACCAACTGTTTTTCGCCATGCAGATGAGAGTAGGCTTCTCGGTTGAGGTCGATGACGACATGATCTTCGCCACCCACGATCAAGAGGGTTGGAGCGACGACCTGGCCAAGGGCCGTGCCGGCGAGGTCCGGGCGACCCCCACGTGACACGACGGCCGAGATCGCGGCCCCCAAGGTTGCCGCTGCTTGCAGCGCCGCGGCGGCCCCCGTGCTTGCGCCGAAATAGCCAATGGTTAGCGCCTTGGTGGGTGGCTGCTGTTGGAGCCACTGGGTGGCCGCGATGAGCCGCCGCGTCAACAGGGGAATGTCAAAGCGTGTTTCGTAGTCGGTATCTTCCGCTTGCGTGAGTAAGTCAAACAGCAGCGTGCCGAGCCCGGCGGACTGCAAAGCTCGCGCGACAAATACGTTACGTGGACTATGGCGGCTGCTGCCACTCCCGTGCGCGAAGACCACCACGCCCGACGCTCCGGGAGGAAGGCTGAGTTCACCCGCGAGCGTCACGTTGTCGGCTGGAATCCGCACAAGCTGGTTAGGGGTGTGGGTGGCCATCGGTAGTGATCTCTTTTCCTATTGCGACGAGACGGGCGGGTCTTGGTGTCCCGTCATGGAACAGCAGCCCGGTTTGTCTTGGTGTTCCATCATGGAACAGCAGCCCGGTTTATCTTGGTGTTCCTTATGGTGGTGTCCGCGCTGACGGTGTCCCGTGTGGTGACGTCCGTGCTGGCGGTGTTCGTGCATCTTCGCGCGCATGCGTTGCCGCTGCTCGATCAACGTGTTTAACACTTCATCCGAAAGTTGTTGGTGCTTTTGCAGCGCCGACACAAGCAACTGCGTGTCCGTGATACTCGCCATCGTCTGCGCATGCGCGCGCAAGGTGGTCATCTTCTGCTCCAACTCCGCATCCATCTCCTTATGCATTGCTTCCATTTGCTCGTGTCTCTCCCGCATGTGCCCTTTTTCGTGATGCGGGGGCGCTGTGTCGGGTGGCTCCGCTTGCTCCGCCCCCTGGGCCGAAGGGGCTGGTGGCTGGGCGGTCTCCTGGGCACGGAGGGAAAAGGGGAAGGTAAGGAGGAGGCTACAAATTAGCAGACCTCGACGCCAACTGGTGATGAACGCGGTGTGTTGTCGCATGGTAAATCTCCTGTGGTCTTATTTGGCTTCAATCTGAATCCGTTTGGGAGTCAGGGCCTTGGGCGCGGGCATGGTCATCCGTAACACACCGTCTTTGTAGGTGGCTTTGACTTTCTCGGCATCGACTCCTTCGGGCAACGTCATGGTGCGCGCGAATTTTCCGTAGGCGAGTTCGCGGTAATAGTAGCCTTTCTCTTCTTCTTTCTTTTCGTGTTTGCGTTCGCCCTCGATCGTCAATTGGTTCCCGGTCACCGAGATCGACACCTCTTTCGGGTCGATGCCGGGGAGGTCGGCTTTGACGATCAGGTTGCCATTCTCGATATGACTCTCCAGCGCGGGCCCCCACGCTTCCGTGCGCCACGCCGGCAGTTCACGCTCCCACAAGCGGCCAACGTCATCAAAAAAATCTTGCACCATATTTTCCATGCGCCGCTCGACCGGCTGCACTTCCCCTTTCCGTTTCCATGGTAGTGAAGATCGCATAGAGCACCTCCATAGTGTGAATTTTGCTAGCCTATAAAAGCAAGGAGCTTACCGTTATGTGCTCCTCCAAAAATCCTTCTGAAGCTGAACGGCAAACCCAGACGGCATGTCCCTTCAGCTCAGTCTTCACGCCGCTCGCGCTGGCGTTTGAGTTCTTCGAGATCGCGCCGCTGCTGTTCGATCTCGCGTTGTTGCTCTTCGATGCGCCGCTGTTGCTCGGCCTGTGCCTGCTCCTGGGATTGCAAGCCACCACCGGTCGCGGCTCCCGCGACGCCGCCGAGCGCACCACCGATGAGTGCGCCTTTCCCG
>JABFSC010000099.1 GCA_013140885.1 Deltaproteobacteria bacterium
CAATCGCCGCGCACTGCGTTTTTGCGCTCTGCCGCGCACATACATGTCCTTCTCCACATTACAATTTAGTCCGGGTTAGGAACATTATGTAACGCGTTACATAATGTTCCAACTAGACTCAACACCGACATTCATCTGACTGCGTGTGCCGTTGCTCTTCATCGTCAGGTTCGGGGTCCCTGTTCGGTCCGACGCCGGACCTGACGTCACTGCTCCCAGCTTGCCTCTTGGCCACGCGCCGTGGCCAACACGACCGCTTGGCGGCGCACCCATGCGCGAAACACGGCTTCACCTTCGGGAGATAACACCACGTTCACCATCTCCCCATCTTCCGTCATCTCGCACGCGGTAAACAACGAAAACGCGGGGCGAGGGGCACGCGGCGCATCCTGCTCGTGGAGCCAGGGACGTAACTCCTCGACATAGCCTTGCAGCGCGCGCTGAAAAGCCGTGTCCGTGGTGGCCCCGTGCGTCACTGTCATCAGCTCAGCCATGAACTCCACCAGCAGTTCACTATACAGCGTGCGAAATTGCGCGTCCGTTGCCATTGGCATGATGGAAATAGTATGCAAATCGCCGCGCGCCTTGTCCAGCACACCCTAGATGTCTCCGTACCCCGTCTCTCATGGCGTGGGCGACAGGATTCCCGTGAGTCGCGGGCGTGTGCGGTTTCTGCCGCAGGGGGAGCCGGTTCTCCACATGACGACTCGGGTCGCGTCGCGCATGAGGAAATTACCGCCACCCGTGGGAGGCCGTATGCAGACGCCCGTCCTGCGTCAGAGCCGTTCCGCATAATGGGCAGGCCAGCGCCTCCCAGACGCTGCGCGCGGGAATCGCGGCATTGATGGGCACCAAGAGCTTCTTATCCTGGAGCACGACCTCCACGAAGGACGCGGCTTCGCAGAGGCGATAGAGCCGTACGCCACAGGAAGCCGATGGACACGAGAGAATCGTGCCCTGAGGATACTGCTCAGGAAGAGCCGCGGGAGAATCCATCACTCTCTGCTTGTAGCTGAGCACCACGACAGAGGCGAGGGGACTTTGCGGTGACGACAGGGCTCGGCGGGTGAGCGGCAGCCTGTACACAGGAAGGAGACCGGGTCACCAGCAAACCGCTCACGATGCTGGGCACTCTGCCGCAAGGGAATCGTGCCGTTTCGCCCAGCGCTGGACTTGCCTAGGGTCCACGCCGTATACTTGCTCGCATATCTTGGTCGTGGGAGGTCGCGTATGGCCCGTCCAAACCCGCAGCCCCGTCCCAAGAAGTCGAGTTCCTTACGGCCGACTGCCGCGCCAGCGAGCGATGTCGTGGCGCTGCTGCGCACCGCCGAGCTCCCCGCCACGCGCATCCAACAGATTCGTCGTCGCTATGGCGACAATGTCGAACAGGCCGTTCGGTCTCATCCCTATCGGTTAGTGCAAGACGTTGCCGGCATCTCCTTCGCCCAAGCCGATTCCGTGGCGCGGCGGTTAGGGAGAGGGAAGGGAGATCGGGAACGAGTGCGAGCGGGGATTCGCGAAATCCTGACCCGTGGCTTTCGGGCGGGGCACACGTGTTTACCCTTGCGGAATGTCGTCAAACGCGCCGCTCAGTTACTCCAAGTCTCCTGGGCCGTGGTGGAAGAGCAGTGTTTACGCAGTGCCCTCGAATTGGGTGGCAATCTGGTGGTCGATCAGCGGGGCAGTGAAACCTTGTTGGTGCCACTCGATATGCGCCGTAGGGAAGAGCGGGTCGCACTGAACTTGACCGATCGTGCCCGCGTGCCGGTGCCTCCACTGGTGAAAGAGGCCGAGACCGTGGCTCAGGAGATTGCGTCGCGTCGGGGCCTCAATGCGGAACAATCCCAGGCCATAGAGGCGGTTCTGTCATCAGCCCTGACGGTCGTCACTGGGGGGCCCGGCACGGGGAAATCGTATTTCTGCCAAGCACTAGCGGAACTGGCCAGCCAACAGCAGATTGCCATTCTGGCCGCCGCACCTACTGGGCGCGCCGCACAGCGACTCACCGAAGTCGCGGGTTTGCCCGCAGCCACGTTACACCGGGTCTTGGAGTATCAACCCAGTACCGGCACCTTTCTGCGGAATGCGGACTTTCCCTTAGCGACTTCAATCCTCGTCATCGACGAAGCCAGCATGATCGATCTGATCCTCTTCGACCACGTATTGCAGGCACTGCCACTGACCGCACGGTTGGTCTTGATTGGCGATGTCGATCAATTGCCCAGTGTGGGACCCGGCCAAGTGTTGGCCGATATTATTACCGCGGGCGTGGCCCGAACAGTTCGCCTTACACAGCTCTATCGCCGCAGTGAGACGAGTCGGATCACGCTGAGTGCCCATCAGATCCGCGCGGGTCAGATGCCACCGCTCACCGATGATCCGCACAGCGACTTTCGCTTTATCGAAGCGGCGGAACCTGCCCAGGCACTGGCCCGTGTCGTCGAGTTAGTCGCCCACGAGATTCCCGCCACGCTGGGGGTCGATCCCTTCACCGACATTCAAGTCTTGGCTCCGCTCAATATCGGTCCC
>JABFSC010000439.1 GCA_013140885.1 Deltaproteobacteria bacterium
CTGTCCCCCGATCCCTGAACCCTGATTTCTTCGTCCATCGCCGCTACGACCAGCAGGAAATCTTGCCGTGGGACTTCATTGACCACTCGGTGAGTAAGCAATATCTCTGGGTCGAATGGCGCAAGGCGTTGTTGGAACGACAAACCCCGCCGTGTGATGTCACGACTTGTCATAGTTGCCAAGCCTGCTAATCACATTGATGAATGTGGAATGCGAAATGATTATCGCCATTGGGATTGATCTGGCTGAAGTGGAGCGCATCAAATCAGCGCTTGAGAATCCGGTGACCGGCACGCGGTTTCGCAATCGGGTCTACACCGAGGGGGAGCAACGGTATTGCGAGTCCCGCCGCGCGGGGAAGTATCAAAGCTATGCGGCGCGGTTCGCGGCCAAGGAAGCCACGATGAAGGCGCTCGGACATGGCTGGGGGCCCTATGTCGGGTGGCTTGACGTTGAAGTCATGCGGCGACGCGGGGCACGCCCGGAAATTCTCTTGCATGGCAAAGCGAAAGACTATGCGGCTTCGCTTGGGATCACGCGCTTCCATCTTGCCTTGACCCATACCACCACGCTTGCCGAGGCGCAGGTGATTGCGGAGGGAGTAAGTTAGCCGGGATCAGGAGTCAGTTGACGAGCCGCGATCAGATTGGCGCGTTGTTGTTGTCGAAGGGGGTCGTTGCAGCGCAGGAGAAGGACGGTTACGCGGCCTTCCGCAGTGGAGGGAACAATCGTACCATCTTCCGCGAGTCGAAAATGTTCGTGCCAATGCTGAATACGAGGATTGAAGAGCTGGGTAATCTTTCCTGTCTGAGGATCGACTGACGCCAGGTCACTTCCCTTGTGGCTGTTACACGGCGCGCAAGCCAAAGCAAGGTTGTCCACTGTTGTTTGCCCTCGATGTTTCTCAGCGATGACATGATCAATCTCGTGAGGAACCCAAGTGGCCTCTTCTGGGAGTCGGCAGTATTCACAGTGTCCCCCCGCGCGTTCGATGACGGCAATACGAAGGGCAGGGGGAATCCGAGTCGTGGACATTATGAGGTGGCTCTCAAGTTTCTGAGGGTTTGCGTCTTGAGGAGGGAAAGGACATCGTTGATGTGGAGGTACTCGTCTAATTCGGTGGACTCAGCCGGGAGTAGTTCATCCGCGCGATTTTTTTCCAGTAGCTCGCTGATGCGTTCCTGAGTTGCCGGGGTTGGCTTGAAGTCGAGGATGTTTTGGGGAGAAGGATTGCTGGTCAAGAATTTGAGGACGTAGCGATAGGTCTCGTGCAAGATTGGGTGCTGTTCTTGCAGTGCTCCAGCCAGGATGTCCGGCAGTCGATCACGGATCGGTGCGAGATGCTGAGCTAGCTCTTCCGAGACCTCAATCGTGATTTGTGTCATGTCTTCACTCCTACGTACAACCGTACCATGTTGAGGTGGCCTCATTTTCGCGAATCTGTCGATCAATCTCGTCTCGTGTCATGCGGGTGAGCAATTTTTCCGCTTCTTCGAGCACGGCCATAATCGTTCCTTTACAATCTGTTGTACCCATTCAACGCCGCGACCTTATACGCCTCCGACAACGTCGGATAATTCACCACATTATCAATGAAGTATTCAATCGTTCCACCGTAGGCGATCACGGCTTGGCCGACATGAATGAGTTCGGAGGCGCGCTCGCCGATAATGTGGACGCCGAGGAGTTGCAGGGTCTCGCGGTGAAAGATCAGCTTGAGCATGCCATCGGTGTCTCCCATGATGTGAGCACGCGCGGTTTCGCGGTAATAGGCGTGGCCGATTTCGTAGGGAACGCGATCTTTCGTCAACTCTTCCTCGGTGGCGCCGACCATCGAAACCTCGGGAATGGTGTAAATGCCAAAGGGCAATGGCGCGAGCGGGGTCATGGCGATCTGCCCATTCACGTGTCCGTTGCTGTCGCGAAAAGCGTGGGCTGACGCGAGACGGCCTTGGTGCATCGCGGTGGCCGCGAGCGCGGGAAAGCCAATCACGTCACCGACGGCATAGATATGCGGGACCGAAGTCTGAAAGTGCTCGTTGACGTTCAGCAGCCCGCGCTTGTCGATGTCGAGATTCACCGTCGATAAGCCGAGGTGATCCGTATTGCCGACGCGCCCGGCGGCGTAGAGCACCCGCTCCGCCGTGACGACCTTGCCACTGGCGCAATGGGACTCAATGCGATCCGATTCGACAATGGAGACCGCGCTCACCTCTTCGCCAAAGTGCATGACGACGCCCGCGTTGAGCATCCGGTAGAGCAGTCGTTGCTTGGTTTCGTCATCAAGAAAATCGAGGATGTTCGCGCGGGTATCAAGCAGCGTGACCTTCACTCCGAGTGTGGCGAAGATCGAGGCATACTCGCAGCCGACCACGCCAGCACCAATGACCGCGAGTGTCCGTGGAATACGGTCTAAAAAGAGAATCGAATCCGTGTCAAACACTCGCTGGTCATCGAACGGGATCGTGGTGGGGCGCGCCGGACGTGACCCCACGGCGAGAATGGTGACAGCGGTGCTACAGGTGCGA
>JABFSC010000106.1 GCA_013140885.1 Deltaproteobacteria bacterium
TTGCGCGTGGCTCGCCGCGTGGATGAGCAAGGTTTTGTCATTCCGTAAGCACTCACTCCAATGTGAGATGTAAGCTGCCGCGTTGTCGATGATTTGTGGGGCGATGCCACTGACGCCACAGAGAAACGCGGCGCCGAACTCCGCGACGAGCTCTTCCTGAGAATAGGCGTGGCTCGCAAACCGTGCGCCCTCGGTCACGCCGGGACGCGCGAGACGGTTCAGATGGCCAGTCGAATGACACAGCTCGTGATATAGCGTCGAAAAGAAATGCGCGGGTGCGACAAATTGTGCGGGGTGCGGCACGGTCACCGTATCGAACAGCGGGCGATAGCAGGCGTGGTCCCCACCGTATTCAATAGTCGGAGGGTGCGGCATGTTGGCGATGATCCGCTCACAGGCGGTCATCGGCTCTGGCGTTTCGCCGATGACCGCGGCGATGCGGTCGGTTAAGGAGGCGGGCAGCGTGCATTGTTCGCTGTTGAAGATGGTGTAGGTGCGAACAAGGGGCGCGGTGGATGGACGACTGTCGTGCTGGTCCCGGCCTTCGTTCTGTTCTTTGTCGGCAAATTTCCAGAAGACGACCGCCGTCCCTTTCTCGCCTTTGCGCACCGTGCCACCGATCTCTTGCACTTGCTTGAAGGTACACCAATACGGGGACGGATAGGGACGCGAGAGCAAGAGCCAGACATTGATGCCGCGATAGGGTTTGAGCGACAGCAGATTGCGCGGCACGCCGCGACTCGCCCACGGTTTGCGCCACGGGACAGTGCCCTGCTCCAGTTGCGTGAGGATTTGCTGAGTTATGGTGTCGTAAACGCTCATGTGACTTCTCCTTTCTTCTCTTTTGAGAGTTCGCTCTGTAAAAAAAAGAGCAATTTTTCCGAAGCCCCTTTCACCCAAAGAGAAGGGGCTGAAGAAAAAGGAGGATGGCGCAGCCCACCACTGACGTGGGGGCGCGGACCCGCTCCGTGCAGGCCAGTGCCAGGACTGCTCTGGGCGTGCGGAGCGGAAGGAGGGGGCAGTCCTGGCACGCCAGCCTGCGAGCGGGGCAAGCGAAGTGGCGGCGGCTGTGGCTCGGGCGCAGCAAAGCGGAGCCGGAGCCTGTGGATGCCGGAGCGACGCGGAACCCGGTCGTCCCGGAGTGGGGCGTAGCGTAGGCGGAGCGGAACGGAAGGCGATCCGTGGTGAAGCGTCGGTCGGGCTTACCTTTTTGTGAGCGGGGTAGTTGGTGGGCGGGTGTTTGCGCGCTTCAGCAGGTGCGCACGTATGCGGCACGAAGCGCGAGAACAGCGACCTGCTGGGAGAGACGACGGGCGCTATGGGAAGCAGCGGTTAGCGGCAATGGGGAGCAAGCGGACGGTTATGGAATCAGTTCCATAACTGTACCGTTGCTCCCCATTGCCGGTTACTGTCGATTTAGCTTCGACAGTGCGCCGTTGCGGGTCATGGTCACACGCTCGCGTTCGTACGGAACAGGCGGGTGATTCAGGATTACTGAGGATACCGGAGCATTCAGGACCCGTTGCCTTTCACGGTAACCACTCCACCAAGGTTTGAACGGACGTGAAGGAAGGGGAGGATTTCCTCTTTCTGTCAATACACGCTAAAGAGGTCACGAACTTTTCGTGTGAGAAGTTCGTGGTTCATTTATTTCGATGTACAAATAGGTGCGCATGTTTGAACAAGCCTTCAGAAACATTGACGATGTCCTCCGCAAAGAGGCTGGGTGTACGACCGAGCTGGATTACACCGAGCAGACCTCGTGGCTGCTCTTCCTGAAATACCTTGACGGGTTCGAGCAGGATCGCGCCGACGAAGCCGCGCTGCAAGAGAAGCGATACAGCTACATCATCGACAAAACATACCGCTGGGAGAGCTGGGCAGCACCGAAGGGAAAGGATGGCCAGATTGACCACAACCAGGCGCAGACCGGTGACGACCTTCGCGACTTCGTGAATGACAAACTCTTTCCTTACTTGCAGGGCTTCAAGCAGAAGGCCAGCGGACCAAATGTTATCGAGTACAAGATCGGTGAGATTTTCGGCGAGATCAAAAACAAGATTCAGAGTGGCTACAACCTGCGTGAAATCATAGATCACATTGACGAACTGCGCTTCCGCTCGCAGACCGAGAAACACGAACTGTCGCACCTCTACGAGGCCAAGATCAAGAACATGGGCAACGCCGGGCGCAACGGCGGTGAATACTACACCCCACGCCCACTCATTCGCGCCATCGTGCAGGTGCTCAAGCCCAAGATCGGGGAGCGCATCTACGACGGCGCGGTCGGCTCGGCGGGCTTCCTCTGTGAGTCGTTCGATTACCTGAAGTCAAAAGGCAACCTCACCACCAAAGACCTCGAAACGCTTCAGACCCGCACCTTCCACGGCAAGGAGAAGAAGTCCCTCGCCTATGTCATCGCGATCATGAACATGATCCTGCACGGCATCGAAGCGCCCAACATCATTCACACCAACACGCTCACTGAGAACCTCGCCGACATTCAGGACAAAGACCGCTACGACAT
>JABFSC010000748.1 GCA_013140885.1 Deltaproteobacteria bacterium
TCGCTGTGTGTCGCGGTCGGCATTCCTTTTCTCGTGGCTGCGCCCTTGGTGCCGTGGGCGTGGGTCTCGGTGCTTTGCTTTGCCGTGTATTTGTTGCTGTTGAATGTCGCGGGAGGGGGCTACTGGGCAGTGCCGTTGGAGCTGAGCCCGCGGCTGGTGGGCGCGATTTCCGGGGTGATGAATGGCTCGGGCAATTTCGCTGGGATTTTCGGCCCCATGACCGCCGGATTCATCATCCGAGAGACGGGCAATTGGACCCTGCCGTTTTTGATCGCCGCCTTTTTCGCGGTGATCTCTGTACTTGTCTTCTATTTTTTGGTAGTGCCAGCACCACTGAAAGTGAAAGAGCTGGTCCCCCCAACCGTCCCGTCAAAAACAGGAGGATGAGATGGCGCACGACACTATGAACACCAAGGCGCTGGCGTTACTGGGGCTCGGTCACATGATGGTGGACCTCAACACCGGGGCGTTACCCGCGCTGCTCCCGTTTCTCAAAACCTCGCTGGATTTGTCCTACACGATGATTGGGACGTTGGTCCTCGTCGCCAGCCTCTCCTCCTCATTGATTCAACCTCTCTTTGGACACTTATCGGACCGGAGCGCGCGTCCGTGGCTGTTACCGTTTGGCGTGTTCGCGGCGACGTGTGGGATGGCGGCTATCGGTCTCGCTTCCAGTTATCAGTCCATCCTGCTTCTCGTCTGTGTGAGCGGGATCGGGATCGCGAGTTACCACCCGGAAGCCTACAAGACCGCGTACCTCGCGACGGGGGAGAAGAAAGCGACTGGCATCTCGCTCTTCTCGGTGGGTGGCAATATCGGCTATGGGCTGGGGCCACTCGCTGTCGCGCTCTGCTTGACGCTGTTTGGTCAAATCGGGTTGTTACTGCTGCTGCTCCCTGGACTGCTAGCCAGTGGGTTGTTGCTCTGGTCGTTACCGTGGTTGGCGCGGACCATGAGCACGCAGCCGACCACGGCGCCGGTGCTGACGGGGGGAACTTCTTCGTATGCGTTTGTGGTCGTGCTTGGCATTGTCTCCCTTGGTGCCTGCGTGCACGGTGGATTGGTGACCTACGTCCCTTTGTATTTCAGCGCGCGCGGAGAGAATCCCCTGATGGTTGGCTCCTTGCTGTCACTCCTACTGATTTCCGGCGCGATTGGGACGCTGATCGCCGGGCCAGTGTCTGATCGCATTGGGCATAAGAAGTTCTTAGTCTTGAGCATGGGTGTGATGTGTCCCCTGATCGCCCTGTTTCTCCAGACCAGTGGATTCACCAGCATTCTCGTTTTGACGGTGATTGGCATGTGCATCTCGCCGATGTTTTCGGTCACGTTGGTGATCGCGCAAACCCTGATGCGTGGACGCTTGGGAGTGACGGCGGGGTTGATGACCGGAGTTGGTATCGGCGTTGGCGGATTGGGTGTGGCTATTCTGGGCCGTCTCGCCGACCTGTGGGGTGTGGAGTCCACGATGCAACTGATCAGTGTGCTGCCGCTCCTCCCGTGGGCACTCGTGTTCTTGCTCCCGGCAACCGCGACGAGCCACGCGGCGCCACTGGGCGGGTTACCACCGGCAACGGCGGAAGGCAAATAGATTCAGCTTTCCGCGCCCCTTGGGCTTGGTGCCTGGCTTCCAGCCTCCGCCTTCAAGTCCCCGATTCTCCGATTCCCCCGGTTCTTCTCTCGTCCCCTATTTTTGATTTTGTCTTCAGGCGCTGGGATTCCCGGTGGTCTTCTCAGCCGACTACGGCCATTAGGCCAGAGTCTGAATATCCGTGCAGATTTCGACCCCAAGCTGAGCAGCGACTTCCTCGGCCCGCTTGTCCACGTAGGGTGCGATGATCAATTGCCGACTCACCTGCCGTCCCGTGTGTTGGGCGTAGAATTCCACCTTCCGCGCGAAGCTATAGACGTGGGCTTTGTCCAGCGACGATTTGAGTTCGATCACCAGCACCCGTCCGTTTTTCACGACCACATCCAGCTCAATCTGCTCTGGTCGGCCAAATACGTGGCCGGTGGTGTCCATTGCAAGAAACCGCTCCGCCGTGAACCCGACATCTTGCAAGATCGCGCGCATCCCTTGGCGGAAGGCTTCTTCACTGGACAATCCCCATCGGGCTCCGAGCGCGCCCGTCTGCACCATGAATCTGCGCTCGAAACTCTCCAGTCTGGTGTCCGTGCGTTGCTGAGCCTCAGCCAGCTTGCCCATAGCGGTGGCGAGTTCCTCGACGCGCATTTCCGTGCGCTTCTGCGCCTCGGCGAGTTCCTCGACACGCATTTCCGTGCGTTGCTGAGCCTCAGCCAGCTTGCCCATAGCGGTGGCGAGTTCCTCGACACGCATTTCCGTGCGCTTCTGCGCCTCGGCGAGTTCCTCGACACGCATTTCCGTGCGTTGCTGCGCAACGGCCAGCTCATGCACAATGGCCTTGAGTTCATCAAAATCGGACTTCTTCACCCCGAAATCTTCTTTGAGCGCATTCACAAGCTGGAAGATAGGCCCGCGCAGTTCCGCGGGAAGACTT
>JABFSC010000621.1 GCA_013140885.1 Deltaproteobacteria bacterium
CGCTTCCGCCTTCTTGCCCTCGACGCGAACCTCGCCTTCCGGCCCGTAGCCTTCACCGGTGACTTCATAGCTTTGGCCGGCGACGTAGAGCGCGCGCACGGTCATTTCGCCGACCGTCAAGGTGCCCGTCTTGTCCGTGCAGATGACCGTCGTCGAGCCGAGCGTCTCGACCGCGGGCAGTTTGCGCACGAGCGCACGGCGGCGGGACATGCGCAACACGCCGAGCGCGAGCGCTACCGTGACAACGGCGGGCAGCCCTTCCGGCACGGCGGCCACGGCGAGGCTGATCGACGTCATAAAGAGCTCGAAGGGTGGTGTCCCACGCCACAGCCCCAACCCAAACAGGAGTGCGACGATGCTCAGCGCCACCCAGACGAGGATGCGCCCGAAAGACTCCAGCTTTTTCTCCAGCGGGGTGCGTTCCTTCACCCCCGCTTCCGCAATCAGTCCCGCGATGTGGCCCAACTCCGTCTTCATCGCTGTCGTCACCACGACGCCTTGAGCAGTGCCCGCCGCGACACTCGTCCCCATGAACACCATGTTTGCGCGGTCGCCGAGCGGGACATCGTTCTTCGTCAAAGTGACAACCTGCTTGGTCACAGCCTCGGACTCGCCGGTCAGCGCGGACTCGATGCACTTGAGGGAGGCCGCGGTCAGCAGCCTGGCATCGGCTGCGATCACGTCACCAGCCTCCAGGGTAAGGATGTCGCCCGCGACAACGCCCGCCGCGGGAATCGCGATGACGTTTCCATCGCGCCGCACCTTCGCCTGGGGCGCGGTCATCTTTTTGAGCGCCGCGATGGACTTCTCCGCGCTGAACTCCTGGTAGAAACCGATGACGGCGTTGAGGATGACAATGGCGAGGATGGCGATGGTGTCCACCATGTCGCCCAGCACACCAGAGATGACACCCGCCACGATGAGCAGCCAGATGATCAGACTCTTGAACTGGCTCAGGAAAATTTGCAGTGGGCTAATCCGTGGGCCTTCTTTCAGCTCGTTCGGACCGTCGGTCGCGAGGCGGCGCGCGGCTTCCGCCAGCGACAGTCCGCTCGTTAAAGAATCAAGCTGTGTCAGCACGTCCTCGGCGGAGCGGAGGTACCACTCGCCTTGCGGCGGCTGTTTGCGTTCAGCCCTCGGTGCCGTCACAGGCTGGCACTTCCACGGCTCAGCGCCGGCGCCGTGTGTTCGTTGGACGCGGGAGCTGGAGTTGGGCAATCCACCAATACCGATTCCGCCAGGAACGGCTGGCCTTCGGCGAAGCAGACCAGATTGCCTGCCGTCACACGCGCGATTTCGCTCAACGCTTCATGCGTGAGGAACGCCTGATGGGCGGTGATGAGCACGTTCGGGAAAGTCAGCAGGCGCGAGAGTTCATCGTCTTGCAAGATCTCGCCGGAATGGTCCTCGAAAAAGAGACCTTCCTCTTCCTCATACACATCAAGCGCGACACCGCCGAGCCGCCCCGTCTTGAGCGTCTCAATCAACGCTGTGGTGTCCACGAGCTTGCCGCGGCTGGTGTTGAGCAGATAGGCACCCGGCTTCATGCTGGCGAAGGTCTCGGCATTGAACAAGTGGCGCGAAGACGGAGTCAGCGGCAGGTGCAGCGAGACGATGTGGCTGCTCGCCAGGAGCGTGGTGAAATCGGTGTACCGCACCCCCAATGCCGCCGCCCATGCCGGCGAGGGATAGGGATCGAACGCCAGCACCTCAGTCCCAAACCCGCGCAGTATCTGGGCGGTGATTTTGCCAATTTTTCCCGTGCCGACCACACCGGCGGTCTTGCCGTGGAGGTCGAAGCCGACGAGACCGTTCAAGGAAAAATTATGCTCGCGCACGCGATTGTAGGCGCGGTGGATGTTGCGATTGAGCGCGAGCAACAGCGCAATGGTGTGCTCGGCCACGGCGTGCGGCGAATACGCGGGGACGCGGACAACAGCGAGGCCGAGGGACTTCGCGGCAGTGAGATCAACGTTGTTGAACCCCGCGCAGCGTAACGCCACGAGTCGGACGCCGGCCTGGTGGAGCTGGCGCAAACACGGCGCGTCGAGCCGGTCGTTGACAAATACGCAGACCGCCCGCGCACCGCCCACGCTGGCGGCGGTTTCGTTGGTGAGGCGAAATTCGTGAAACTGGCAGTGAAGCTGGTGGGCTTCCGGGGTGCGGGCGAAGTATTCGCGGTCGTATGGTTTGGTGTCGTAGAAGGCAATCGTGTTCATGTGGGGGTCTCCATCAGGTTATGAGCGGGGCGCGGCATCCGATTTCCGCGCACGCGTCGGTCGGGGCGGCTCAAGCCACCTGCCGGGCACCCGTCAAGGTTGGCGGCACGACGGGTGGTGCGACCGAAACTGGCGGCTATCGGTCCTTATAGTTCTCGTAAAAAACATACGTCGAGTTCGCGCGGATCTCGAAAGACACCTTCCGTTCCTCAGGATCGACTTGGAGATTGAAGTTCTCGTCCACATGGCCATAACCATAGCGGTATGGACGCATCACATCGTCGCTCGACCCAAATGCG
>JABFSC010000458.1 GCA_013140885.1 Deltaproteobacteria bacterium
TTGAAGTCGAACACGGCACGATCTACACCAAGGAAACACTGAAAAAACTTGATGCGCTCACCCGTGCGTTGATGGATAGTCGCGGCGTGAATCCGTTTCAGGTCGTCTCCCTCACTCACCCGAGCGTGCGGGATGTGAGAATTTCCGCGTCGGGGATCACGGCCTTGCCCATTGTCCGTAAGCTGCCCGAGTCCGAACACGAACTGCGAACGATCCGCGAGAAGGTCTACGCCAACGTTGGGGTGCGTGGCATTCATGTGTCGTTCGACGAGAAAGCCGCGCTGATCACCGCCGGGATGTGGGAAGAGGGCACGGATTTCGTCTATCTCTGGCGGCGGGTGCGACAGTTGCTGGACATCCATCAAGATGACAACACCCGACTCCATGTGGCGGGCTATCCGATGCTCTATGCCTGGGTGGAGTATTATCTCCCAACGGTTCTGCTCGTGATCGTCCTGACGGCGGTCATTATCGCGCTCCTGCTGTGGTTCTATTTTCATACCCTCATTGGCGTCCTGGTGCCGCTCTGTTCGGGATTGTTGAGCGCGCTCTGGGCCCTCGGCTTCGCCGGGTTGTGTGGCTTTCCTCTCGATCCCCTCGTGCTTGTCGTATTCATCCTCATTACCGCCCGTGCCCTGTCACACTCGGTGCAGTCGATGGAGCGATTCCATGAGGAATATCACCGCCTGGGGGACAAGCGCGCCGCCATTGTTTCCTCTTATCTGAGTTTGTTCGATCCCGCTTTTGTGTCCATCGCGGCGGATGCCCTGGCGCTCCTCACCCTCGCGGTCGCCCGCATTCCGGTCATTCAGAATCTGGCGTTCGTGGCCAGCTTTTGGATTCTCACCATCGCGGTCAGTGTGATGACCTTGCACCCAGTGCTCCTCACGTTTCTTTCTCCTCCTTCCCGCGATCCTCAGGCCGGTATGCGGCGCGCTGACCGTTTTTACGCGCGGATATGTCAGGTATTAGTGTGGCTCAGCCAAGGGCATCGTCGGTATGTCAGCGTGGGGGCGCTGGGCTTCTCACTCACCGTGGGAGGGGTCCTCTCCAGTCAATTGCAGGTCGGGACGGTCTCCATTGGTGAAGCGTTGATGTATCCCCAGCACCCGTACTCCATCGCCGCGCGCACAGTGACCGAGAAGTTCATTGGCACGAGCCAGATGATCGTCATCGTTGAGGGAAAAATCGACCAGGCGCTCAAGAAAGAACCGGTCCTCAACGCCATTGAAGAGTTTCAGTGGCATATGAAACAACACGGCGCCGCCGGGTCGGCGAGCGCGACCTCGACGATCAAGCGGGTCTTTCGTTTGCTCCACGAAGGGGACCCAAATTGGGAAATCCTGCCCATGCGGCAACAGGATATCGACACCAGTTTCTTTCTCATGAGTGGGAGCGCGGAACTGGTCCGCATGATGGCGGACCGTTATCGCAACACCCCGATCTCCGTGTACTATCAGACCGCCTCGAATATCGACGCGAAACAGGCGCTCGCGGTCGCGAAAGCCTTCATTGATGCGCATCCTCAGGAGGCCGTCACCTTTCGTTTGGCTGGCGGACTCGTGGGGATCCTCGCCGCCGTGCAGGAAGAAGTGGAACGCTCCTATCGCTACAATCTCGTGTTGGTCTTGCTGGCGGTCTTTGTCTTCAGCTACCTCACTTATCGCTCGGTGATCGGGGCACTCATCGTGATGCTGCCGTCGATCATCGCCCAACCCCTCACCGAAGCCTTCATGTACATCAATGGGATCGACATGAATATCAACTCCCTGCCCGTGGCCGCGGTTGGGATCGGCATTGGCATTGACTACGGCTACTATGTCCTCAGTCGTATTATCGAGGAGTACACTGTCAGCCGGGATTTTGACGAGGCCAACCGTCGGGCACTGCTGACCACGGGGAAAGCCATATTCTTCACCGGGACGACATTGGTGGCCAGTGTGATTCTCTGGATATTTTTCCCCATGAAATTCCAGGCGGAGATGGCCGTATTGCTGACGTTGATTCTCTTCTTTCATGTAGTCGGCGCCTTGGTGTTTATTCCGGCGGCCGTTTCCCTCCTCAAGCCCCATTTCGCGATCACGCTCGGTCAACGATTTGCCGAAGAGGGATCCAGAGGAAGCGCCATGATCCGGACAGGGCACGCGTGAATTTCCTCTAGTGGGAGCGCGGACACAGGAATAGGCCGAAGTCCGATCTTGTGGAGCCGGCCACGCTTCCCTTGCAGCTCTAGGCTCGGTGTGTTACACCAGTGCCTCTTTTGGGAGGACCGCACAAATGGCATGGACCTGTAGAATCTGTGGAAAACACCCGTCCGTTGGCAATAATGTCAGTCACGCGAACAATAAAACTAAACGCCGCTGGATGCCGAATCTCCAGCGTGTCAGAGCCAAAGTGGCCGATGGCGTGAAACGTATCCGCGTCTGCACGAGCTGTATCCGCTCTGGCCGCATTCAGAAAGCGGCGTGAGGAAGTCTTGAAGAAGTCTCGGACAAGTCTTGGGTGATTTCTCGAAATGAATATCCCTTTTCTAGGTAGCCTGGATGAAGCGAAGCGGAATCCAGGTTCCGCGCAGGACACCCCGGATTCCGCTCCGCTCCATCCGGGCTACAAGGGATAATCTTTTCTAGCAATTGCCCTATTTCCCCATCCGCGTGACTTTCACCACCCCACGCACGCGGCTTAGTCCCCGGATCAACTGCTCTAACACCTCCGCGTTCGGCACCAGCACTTCAAAGACGTTCATCGCTCGTTTGTCGGGGAGGGTACGGACATTGGCATTGACGATGTTCACTCCCGATTCGCTAATCGCCTTGCTCATCGCCGCCAGCAATCCGTGACGATCTTCCGAGAGCACTTCGATTTTGACCGGGCGGAGCATTTCCGCCTTGCTGTCCCACGTCACCTGAATGTGACGTTGTGGGTCACTCGCTAAGAGTCGCTGACAACTAATCGCATGCACGGTGGCACCTTTGCCACGGGTGATCACCCCGATGATCCGCTCTCCAGGAAGTGGATTGCAACAACGCCCATAGCGCACGAGCACATCTTCGACCCCGCCAACGCGCACCCCGCCACGGTCCTCGCGGACTTGTGCACGCTGGCGAATCTTCTCCAGCTCAATGGCATCCGCCGTCTGTCCCTGGACGGTTTCTGTCTGGGGAATGCAGTGCGCGAGCACTTGGCCCAGGGTCACTTGCCCATAGCCCAGCGCGGCCAACAGCGTCTCTTCATCCTTGAGACTCAGCGCCTTGAGCGCGGCGTCAATTTTTCCTTGTTTGCGCACGCTGGCGAGGTCGAGGTGCTGACGTGTTAATTCACGTTCCAACATTTCGCGTCCCAGCGACACGCTGCGATCATGTTGCTGGGCTTTGAGCCACTGGCGAATGCGGTTCTGCGCCTTGGGCGTCCGCACCAACTTTAGCCAGTCTTTATTTGGGGTTTGTTGCGCCGAGGTGATGATCTCAATGGTGTCGCCATTCTGGAGCTGATAGCGCAGCGGGACCATGCGACTGTTGACGCGCGCACCAGTGCAATGATTGCCGACTTCCGTATGCACGCGATAGGCGAAGTCGATCACCCCCGCGCCTTGTGGGAAATTGTGGAGGTCGCCTTTGGGCGTGAACACGTAGACCTCATCGGTAAAGAGGTCGCCTTTGACGGTTTGGAGGAACTCTTGCGGGTCATTGAGCTGTTGCTGCCACTCGACCAGTTGGCGTAACCACGCGAACCGTTGCGCTTCCTCCAGCCCTCGACGACCTTCCTTGTAGGTCCAGTGCGCGGCAATCCCTTGTTCCGCCACCCGGTGCATTTCCTGGGTACGGATTTGGATTTCAATCCGTTCGCCATGAGGACCGATCACCGTCGAGTGCAGCGATTGATAGAGGTTCGCCTTGGGCAGGGCGATATAATCCTTGAAGCGGCCCGGCACCGGCTTCCAATGGCTGTGCACTACGCCCAACGCTTCGTAACATTCACGGACTTCGTTGACGATGACGCGGAATCCCACCAAGTCATAAATCTCACTGAACAGCAGGTTTTGGCTCTCCATCTTGTGGTAGATGGAGTAGAAGTGCTTGGGGCGCCCCTGGACCTCGGCTTGAATCCCGGCCTCCGTGAGTTTTTCCCTGAGGATGGAGATGACCTCGTCAATGTACTGCGCGCGTTCCGTTTTCTTCTTGGCGATGTCCTGTTTGAGTTGCCCGTACACCGTTGGTTGCAGATACCGCAGCGCGTTATCTTCGAGGTCGCTCTTGAGCCAATTGATGCCCAAGCGATGCGCGAGCGGCGCATAGATGTCGAGCGTCTCCTGGGCGATTTCTCGCTGCTTCTCCTCGGAGAGATACGACAGCGTACGCATGTTATGGGCCCGGTCCGCGAGTTTCACCAGGATGACGCGAATGTCGCGCGCCATCGCGATAATCATCTTCCGAAAGTTCTCGGCCTGCCGCTCTTCGCGTGTGGTGAACGTGATTTGGCTGATCTTGGTGACGCCATCGACGAGTGCCGCGACCTCGTGGCCAAAATCTTTTTCCACTTGGCTCAAGGAAGTGAGCGTATCCTCGACGGTATCGTGCAGCAGACCCGTGATGATACTGGGCACGTCGAGCTTCATGTCGGCGATGATGCTCGCGACACCGACGGGATGGGTGAAATAGGGTTCGCCAGAGCGCCGGGTTTGTCCTTCGTGCATGCGCTCGGAGAAGTGGTACGCGCGAGCGATCAGCTCCGCATCGGGATCAGGTTGATACGCGCGGACTTTCTCGACTAGCTCTCCCAGGGTCATGCGATGCTCCTCGTGCGCAGTCGTGCGACCCGAGCTCGTTCCGCGATCAGAATCGCGTGCAGGAGGGATACGGCACGGTCAATGTCGTCGTTGACGATCCAATAGTCATACATGGGAAAGGCATGGGCCTCTTCTCGCGCCCGGTGCAAACGACGGGTAATAACGGCTTCGCTGTCGGTTCCGCGTCCACGTAGGCGCTGTTCAAGTGCCTGCCAAGAGGGCGGGAGCACGAACAGGGAGACCGCTTCGGGATAGATGCCTTTCAGTTGTTTCGCGCCTTGCACGTCAATGTCGAGCAAGAGGTCGCGTCCCTCGGCGATGGCTTCATCCACGGGCGCGCGCGGCGTGCCGTAGTAGAAGTCATGGACGTAGGCCCACTCCGCGAAGGCTTCCGCGTCGCGCATCCGCACAAAGTGGTCTTCGCTGACAAAGTGATAGTCGCGTCCATCGACTTCCCCCACACGGGGGGCGCGAGTCGTATAAGAAATCGACGGGCGCAGATCGGGAATGGCTTGGAACAGACGGGACGCGAGGGTGGTTTTGCCCGCTCCCGATGGAGCGGAGATGATGAAAAGAATCCCTTGACGAGCAAAGGTAAAGTCGGTGTCGGGGTCATCTGACATAAAGTTATTCTACATTCTGCACTTGTTCTCGGAGTTTTTCTACCTCTTCCTTGGCGGAGACGACCAAATGGCGGATTTCCGTGTCATCGGCCTTGGAGCCAATGGTGTTGACCTCACGCTGGACCTCTTGCAGCAAGAAGTCGAACCGTTTCCCGGCGGGTTCGGTCGCGCGCAGCAATTCGTTGAGGGCTTTGATGTGTCCGTGTAACCGAACCAGCTCCTCGGTGATATCGCCTCGTTGGGCCAAGGAGGCAACTTCTTGGAGGAGGCGACTTTGGTCAATCTCGACTCCTTGCGGGAGTCCTTGCAGCAGCACGGTGATTCGTTCCTTGAGGCGCGCGCGCGTCTTTTCGTAAACAATCCCGCTGCGGTCGTTGACCTGGCGGCGCACCTTATCGAGGAGCGCGACGCGGCCCTTGAGTTCCTTCTGCAAAAAGCGTCCTTCGCGCAGCCGTTGCCGGTCAAGCGCGGCGAGGGCCAGCGTGAGGGCTTTGGTGATCGCCGCGGCTTGCACCTCCGTGGCCCGCGCTTGTTCTTCAACCTGGAACAATTCGGGATGCGCGGTCAAAAAGGAGAAATCGCCCTCGCCGCTCATGCCTAACTCCTTGTGTAACCGTGTGAGCGCCTTGCGATACGCTTGCGCCAACTCCAGATTCACCTCGATCGTGTAGCGTCGGGGTGGTTTCCCCGTGGTGCTCAAGAACATATCGACCTTGCCGCGCGTGAGGTGTGACTCAATGAGCGCGCGAAACGCTTGCTCGTAGGCGAGAAACTCACGGGGCAGGGGCATTTTGAGTTCAAGAAAGCGGTGGTTGACGGTGCGGATTTCCACCGTCACCCGCCCACCAGGAAAGGCGGCACTGCCGCTGCCATAGCCGGTCATGCTTCGCATAGAGCGCTGTTGTAGGAGGCTCTGGCGCGGCTGACAAGGGGTGGGAGTCAGTAGCCAGTAGTCAGTGGCCAGTAGCCAGTAGGGGAACGATAGGGCGCGCTCCGCGCACCCTCTTCATGCTTTTTCCACCTCGAACGGTGGAAGAAAATACTGTTGCTGGAACCACAGAGAGACTCTGACCAGGGCGATCAACACTGGCACTTCCACCAGCGGACCAATGACGGCGGCGAAAGCGACCCCGGAATTGATCCCAAAGACAGCGACCGCCACGGCGATGGCGAGCTCGAAGTTATTGCTCGCGGCGGTAAACGACAGCGTCGCGGTCTGTGAGTAGTCCGCCCCGACCTTGCGCCCCATGTAGAAGCTCAGGAGGAACATGATGACGAAGTAGAGCAGCAAGGGAACCGCGATACGGAGCACATCGAAGGGCACCTGGACAATCAGGCTGCCTTTCAGACTAAACATCACCACGATGGTGAAGAGTAAGGCCAGCAAGGTGAGGGGGCTGATACGTGGGATAAACCGTGAGTGATACCACTCTTTCCCCTTGGCGCTGACCAACACGGCGCGCGTCACCATTCCAGCGATGAACGGAATCCCCAGATAGACAAAAACACTCTGGGCGATTTGTCCAACCCGCACATCGACAACACTGCCTTGCAGACCAAACAGTGGCGGGAGCACGGTCACGAAGAACCACGCGTACACACTATAGAACAACACCTGAAACACACTATTGAAAGCCACCAGGCCAGCGCAGTACTCCGTATCTCCCCGGGCCAGCTCGTTCCACACAATGACCATGGCGATACACGGGGCAATCCCTACTAAAATCAGCCCCACCATATATTCTGGATAATTCCGTAAGAAGAGCAGCACAAGAACGAACATGAGGAGGGGAGCGATAATCCAGTTCAGGATGATCGCCAACCGCAATACGCGCCAGTTGCGGAACACACGACCGAGATTTTCGTAGCGCACCTTGGCCAGTGGTGGATACATCATCAGGATGAGGCCGACAGCGATAGGAATGTTCGTCGTGCCACTCTGAAACTGGTTGATAAACGTTTCCACCCCGGGGATGAGGTAACCAATGGAGACACCACTCGCCATTGCCAGAAAAATCCACAGGGTCAGAAAGCGATCGAGAAAGGAGAGTTGCTTCATATCACCGGCCCCCTTTTTTTTCTCAAAATTGGTCACCGTATCTGAGTCATACCGATATGACAGAGAGATGACCGAGACATGGAGATATTGTGACGGCGGAGCAATGCTGAGAGGGGGCGTACGCCGCACGCCCCCTCTCAGCACTCAGCAGCATGAGCGCGTGGTTTGAATCTGTACCAGTGGCGTATCTACTGGGACAGGCGCGGTTGGGGAGCTATTCTCCGTAGCGGTGGCCTGTTCCTGCCTTGCCCGAGCCGATGTGGACGCACAGCACGCGGTCTCCGCTGGCAGTGAGTGGACCTCAGCATCCGCGAGCAGGGAGTACATCTCCCATTGCATCCCGTCGGCATCCCGCACCCAATACTTATCAGCCTTGGCGTAACAACATGTCGTGCCGACTTGTTCACGCACATCCACGCCTACGGCCTGTGTGCGCTGCTGTTCCGCGATGACGGTTTCACTATCGGTATAGCGAATGCCGAGATGGCTCACGGTTCCCGGCTCACCATGACCGGGGTTCAGCGAGAGAATCACCGGCGGATCGGCGATCTCGAATTTCGCGTAATCCG
>JABFSC010000612.1 GCA_013140885.1 Deltaproteobacteria bacterium
GTGAAGATGTCCTGGGGCAATTGCGAGAAACGTTAGGAATTAAAGTCGCCACCCCCAGTACTGGCGACTCAGAATAACCGAAACTGACAGAGTGAAGGAGGATGCCTCATGGCACGAGAAAGTACCCAACATAAACTTGACCGCGTTCGCCCTCCACGGGTGCATATTACCTATGATGTGGAAATCGGCGACGCGATCGAGCTGAAAGAATTGCCCTTTGTCGTGGGTGTCCTGGCGGATTTATCCGGCAAGCCGGACGAAGCGTTACCACGACTCCGCGATCGCAAATTTGTTGATATCGACCGCGATAACTTCAACGATGTCCTGAAGGGCATGAAGCCGCGCCTGGCCTACAAGGTCGATAACAAACTGACGAACGATGAGAGCAAAATGGGTGTGGAACTGCGGTTCAATAACCTTGATGACTTCGAGCCAGAGCGCGTGGTCAACCAAGTCGAGCCCCTGAGAAAGCTCCTGGAAGTCCGTAAGCAACTTTCCGATCTGCTCGCCAAGACTGACGGGAATGACAAATTGAACGACCGCTTACAAGAGATTATCTCCAATACTGAACTGTTACAGAAGATTGGACAAGAAACCGGGTCCACGGACAGCAAGGAGGAGTCCAAATGAGCGAAGGGACGCAACAAGCACAAACGGAAAAGGCAACCGTCACTCAAGAACAAGACAGTTTGCTCGATCAAATTATTACCGAGACCCGTATTGGTCGCGATGACGAACAGCGGTCGCGATCACGCCAACAAATCGCCACCCTGGTCGAAGAGGTGATGAAAGGGACACTCAGCGTCTCGAAGGACCTGGAGGCCACGATCAACGCGCGGATCGCCGACATCGACGTGCTCCTCACCAAGCAACTCAATGAAATCATGCACCATCAGGATTTCCAGAAGCTGGAAGCGTCGTGGCGGGGCATGCACTATCTCGTGCATCAGAGCGAAACCAGTGTGATGCTCAAGATCAAAGTGATGAACACCTCGAAAGATGATCTGCGCAAGGACTTGGAACGGGCCGTGGAATTCGATCAGAGCGCGCTCTTCAAGAAAGTGTACGAAGAAGAGTTTGGCACCTTTGGTGGTGCGCCATTTGGGGCACTGATTGGCGATTACGAATTTGGTCGCCATCCACAAGATGTGGCGTTGCTTGAGAAGATTTCCAATGTGGCGGCTTCGGCCCACGCCCCGTTTTTCTCCGCCGCCAGTTCCCAGCTTTTCAATCTCGACAGCTTTACCGACATCGGCACGCCACGCGACCTGGCGAAGATTTTCGACACCGTGGAATACGCCAAGTGGAAATCATTCCGGGAGTCGGAAGACTCCCGCTACGTCGGGCTCTGCTTACCTCATATCCTCATGCGACTCCCTTACGGGAAAGATACCGTCCCGGTGGAAGGGTTTAATTTCCAGGAAGACGTGGATGGCACGGACCACGGCAAGTATCTGTGGGCCAATGCAGCATACGGGCTGGCCGCTCGTCTCACCGATGCTTTCGCCAAGCACCACTGGTGCGCGGCGATCCGTGGCGTTGAAGGTGGGGGACTCGTCGAAGGACTCCCGACCCATACCTTCCGGACGGATGAGGGCGAAGTGGCGCTCAAATGTCCAACCGAAGTCGCCATTACCGACCGACGCGAGAAGGAACTGGCGGACTTAGGCTTCGTGCCGCTCGTGCACTGCAAAGGGACTGACTATGCCGCTTTCTTCAGTGTGCAATCCGCACAAAAGTCGAAGAAATACGACACTGATGCCGCCAATGCCAACGCGCGGCTCTCCACCCAGTTGCCCTATATCATGGCCACGTCACGTTTCGCGCATTACTTGAAAGCCATGATGCGCGACAAAATTGGTAGCTTCATGTCACGGGCGGATTGCGAACGCTTCCTCAATCGCTGGATCATGAACTATGTAACGGAGGACGAAACCGCATCTCCTTCGGTGAAAGCAGAATTGCCTTTACGGCAGGCGCGGATCGAGGTCGCGGAGGTGCCAGGAAAACCTGGAGTCTATAAAGCCGTTGCTTTCTTGCGTCCTCACTTCCAGCTCGATGAATTATCGGTTTCTCTGCGGTTAGTCGCCGAGCTGCCCGCGTCCACACGCAAATAAGAAAGGCCCGGCAATAAACTTGGTGGATTCAACATCTACTCACAGTAAATTTAGACCCAAGGAGGATAGCAGCAAATGGCTCAAGTAGATTATTTCCTGAAGATTGACACGATTCCCGGTGAAAGCACGGATGCCAAGCATAAGGCTGAGATTGATGTCTTGTCCTTTAGCTTTGGCGAATCACAAACCGGCACGATGGCCTTTGGCGGTGGTGGTGGTTCTGGCAAGGTGCAAATGCAAGACTTTCATTTTGTCATGAATATCAACAAAGCGTCGCCGAAACTGTTCCTGGCCTGCGCGACTGGCGAGCATATTAAGAGCGCCATATTCACTGCTCGTAAAGCTGGTAAAGACCAGCAAGAGTACTTGAAAGTGACCATGAGCGACTTATTGGTCTCTTCATTCCAAACCAATGGGTCAGGTGGTAGTGACCCTCTGCCGATGGAGTCAATTTCCTTGAACTTCTCGGAGATTGAAATTGAGTACAAGGATCAGACTGCACAGGGTGGACTCGGAGGCTCGACCAAAGCGAAGTACAGCCTCAAAGAGAATAAGTCCAAGTAACGGAAGCTCTGCCGCCGGGCTTCATCAGGCCCCGGCATTCCACAGGCCAGTGTCCCCCCCACTGGCCTGTTTTTTTGAGAATGCTTTTCATGCCCACTCCTATTGAATCCGTCACTTTCTGGATCAACGCATTTCTGCCCTGGTCACTCTCCGGTGCGACGACCGTGCTACAAATCGGATCATCTCGAGGCCATTCCGCGATTATTGGTCCGCGGCAGTCTTGTCTGACCGATCAACGAGGCTTCAGCACTGTGATGACGGCGAAGTCACGGATGCACTCCGCCATCACGGTGAACTTTGGCGATACGATGCCAGTGCTGACCCAACAGCACCGATGCGACTACACGACGGAATGTGACCGCGAGACTGGCGAGGTCACGGCGCGCGCGAAAGCAAGCACGGCGAACATGCGATTCCGCCTGGTCTCCTCCGAACCGATAGTGACAATTCAGATGAGTGGTCTGACCAGTAATCCTTGTACGTCTTCTTCCTGGGCATTTGGCGACATTGAGTACAAGGGCACCATCTTTATCGATCCAACCGCGCGAGGAATCGCGGTTGATCTCATGACTGGAACATTTCCCGCATTTGAGGGGTATGCCGCGATCAATGACGGCATAGGATCAACCCTGTTTCGCATGATGCCACCCGCGGGCATCAAGGCCATGCACGTCGTACCGGGAACCACGCGACTCATCCGCGCGCAATTAGAAGATCGAGATGGTGATGGGGTGTTTGAATGACCCGTGGGCTGAGAGTTGGGCAAAAGCGCAACGCAGCACAATCTTGACTTGGTCCCAATGAAGAGAGAAGCTTTGCGCATGTCACAAGCCATCAAATTCGACTCTTCACGTTCTCTTTCGTCCCAACGAAAAATTCCTCCACTCGAGAACGGCGATCATCTCACTCGTCCAGAATTCGAGCGCCGCTATGCGGCAATGCCATACCTCAAAAAAGCGGAGCTGATTGAAGGAGTCGTGTACATGCCATCACCGGTTCGTTATGAAGGTCATGGGCGTCAGCATGCTGAATTCAGTGGTTGGCTCGTCCTCTACTCGGCCTCAACCCCTGGCGTTGCCGTGGCTGATAATACCACGGTTCGTTTGGACCTAGACAACGAACCACAGCCAGACTTACTCCTTCGTGTAATAGAAGATGGTCAGTCTCAAGTTGCCACGGATGGCTTTCTCGACGGTGCCCCTGAGTTAGTTGTTGAGGTGGCTTCCAGCAGTACCGCCTACGACCTCCATCAAAAACTCGATACCTACCGCCGTCACGGAGTGCGCGAATACATCGTGTGGCAAACGCTGGACAACATCATTGACTGGTTCGTCTTGCGCGAGGGGTGGTATGAGCATCTTCTGCCCGAGGCCGGAGGAGTCTACAAGAGCGAGGTGTTCCCTGGCCTATGGCTCAATAGTACGGCGATGACCCAGGGTGATTTAGCTACTGTGTTCAGCGTGCTCAGAGAAGGATTAGCCACTTCTGAACATTAAGAGTTTGTTGAGCGAATGAAACAAAAAGTGCCGCTGAAGGACACTTCCTCGTGAAAGAAGAACACCCCATCGGTATGAATGACACAGATGAGAATCGATGGATTTCCCCTTCTTTTTCATTCCCACAGACCTCATCCATAGTCGTCCGCCGACTCGCCGACCTTGAGTTTCTTCTTCGCACCAAAGACGAATGATCACGATTCCTCCCGCAAACAGCCTAAAGTGTGAGCGATACTGTAGAGCAATAAACGAGACAGATAATCCATCTTGTTCCGATAAATCCATCTCAAATAGGGAGCATAGTTATCGACTGTTTCCGCCAGGCTGACCACACACACTTAACAAGAGGAGACTTCTCGTGGGTTTACAGTCAGAACTTTTCAAGGGTGACCCGAAACTTGAAGCCGCTGCCGTATCTGATCCTGCCCATATCGTCCCGGGCGCGGCTGGGCCACATGTCCTCAAGATCCAACTCGCCTTAATCCAATTGGATGGGGCAACCCTCACGCCAGATGAGGTCTATGGTCCCGCTACTGCGGCCGCTGTGCTGTCGTATAAGCGCAAACGTGGAATCATCAATCGTGCCTATCAGTCTACGCCTGACAACATTGTCGGCAAAATGACAATCGCGGCGCTTGATGAGGAACTGCTGAAAAGCGGGGACAATCGATTCGTAGGGTTCAGTAAGGAGCAAATCTCCAGCTTGAAAGATGATCTGAACCGAGCGCGGGGTTTCCTTGACCAAGTACTGCGGAAACTATCCAGCTCCGTGATTCAGCCGAGTACAGAGGTCAACGATACGCAGCAGAAGGTCCGGAACGTCTTCAAAACTGATGAGGATAACCCCGTTTTTGACTTCCGAAGGGTAGAACTCATAGTGAACTACCGAACTCTACGGACAGGCATAGCCGAAGCTTTTCCTTTGCGCGCAGAGCCAACGAATTCCCTGGGTCGTGCAGCTTTTGTGGTCGGTGTGACGGACCCAACGGTCCACGTGCACACTAACTATTTCAATTTACACGAGGATGACCGAGCGGTAACCCTGATCCATGAACGAGCCCACACTCTCCTGAAGGCGCCAGGACACCCCGGCACGGGCGATGTATTGATCTGCGTAGTTCCGCACGAAGGGGTTCAGTTCCCTAAGATCAGCCACCGTGACGCCATGCACAATGCCTTCTGCTACGAATTATTAACCCTGGCACTTCAGCCTAACTATAACGCAGGCCGGTTTCGTAATAACCCAATGTGTACCCTCAGTTCGGGAGCACCTTAGGAAAATTTCATAGTGACTGTAACCTCTCCGACATTGACTGGAGCAGGATGATGCCTGACGCAACCGCCAATCCCTACGACACTCTGGTGTACCCTGGATTTGCGCTGACACAGGCGCATCCTGATCGACTCGCGACACTGGCGACGCTGTTCGGAATGACACCGGCGGAGGTCTCCCGTTGTCGCGTGCTGGAGTTAGGCTGTGGCGATGGCGTCAATCTCATTGGCATTGCTCTGGAATTGCCGGAAGCTCAATGTGTCGGTGTTGACCTTGCCGCGGCCGGAATCAACAAAGGGCAGGCCATTGTCCACGAACTCGGTCTGAAAAACATCACGCTCCAGCAGTACGACATCATGGATATTGGCCGAGATTTTGGCCAGTTCGATTTCATCATCGTCCACGGGCTCTATTCCTGGGTGCCGCCAGCCGTGCGCAACCACATCCTCACCGTCTGTAAGGACAACCTCGCTGAGCACGGCGTCGCGTATGTGAGCTACAACACCTATCCTGGATGCCATCTACGCGACATGACGCGCAACATGATGACGTACCACGTGCGCGACGTGTCCGACCCACGGCAGAGAATCGAGGAAAGTCGCGCGTTGATACAATTCGTGGTCGAAACTGGGATGGGCAACGAGCAGTATCGGACAAGTCTCCAAAAAGAACTCGAAAGCATCCTCGTGCGTTCAGACCATGCCTTCTTTCACGACGACTTGGGAGAGGTGAACACTCCCGTCTATTTCCATCAATTCGCCGCGCATGCCGCGCGACACGGCCTCCAATATCTTTCCGAAGCGGACTTCGTGGAAATTCAACTCGGCGTCTGTCCCCCCAAGGCGGTCGCGGTGCTCAAACAGCTCGCCAGTGATCGGATCGCCCAGGAACAGTATATGGATTTTTTGAAAGGCCGTCGCTTTCGACAGACATTACTGTGCCACGCCGGGACGAAACTTGCCGACGAACCCAGTATGGACAACGTGCAACACTTTTCCGTCTCTTCGCAGTTACGCCCGGAAACTCCTCCGGTCGATTGCGCTTCCCATACCCCAGCGGTTTTTTTGGGGACGGAGGGGAGGTCCATTAAAACCGAGCATCCGCTGATGAAGGCCGCGCTCCTGACACTCAGTAACGCATGGCCACACGCTGTTCATTTTCACGACCTTCTCGCGGAGGCTCGCGTATTGAGTGGCCAGGTCGCGACCACGGATGAAAAAGAGCTGCTCCACGATGCCCGCGTACTCGCGGCCTCGCTCCTGCGTGCGTATGCGGGTACCGCCGTCGAGTTTCATCTCTGGTCGCCGCGGTTTGTCTCGCACCCTAGCGAGCGCCCCATTGCGAGCCCGTTGGCGCGTTTGCAAGCCCGTGAAGGACAAACGGTGATGAACCTCCGCCATGAAGACATCGCCGTGGAAGGAAGTCTTGAGCAGCAGCTCCTCCAACTGCTCGACGGGAGCCGCGATCGCGCGGCGCTCGCCACTGACCTCTCTAAGCTGGTCGAGCTAGGCAACCTCACCATGCAGCAGGGCGGTGAACCGATCACTGACCTCAAAAGCGCTCGACACAAGATCGCGGCGGAGTTGGAAGTAACGCTCGTCGAGATTGGCACGAAGGCTTTGCTCGTTGGCTAACATGAACGATACCGGAGGAACGATGTCAGATATGACGGCGACCGCGTATGATGACGTGTTGTATTCAAGCTACGCCTTCTCACAGACGCATCCTGATCGACTCGCCACGCTCGCAACCCTCTTTGGCATGACGCCAACGCCAGTGATGAATTGTCGAGTCTTGGAACTCGGCTGTGGCGATGGGTCCAATCTCATCCCAATGGCCTACGGGCTGCCAGGCAGTACGTTCGTCGGGATTGATCTTGCCGCCCGCCCGATCGCCAATGGACAGGAGATGATCGCGGCGTTGGGATTGAAGAACATCACCTTATACGCGCTTGATGTGATGCGGGTCGCTCCTGAATTTGGGCAATTCGATTACATCATCGCGCACGGCCTCTATTCCTGGGTTCCACCAGCGGTCCAGGAAAAGGTGTTGGCGATTTGCCAGGAAAACCTGACACCCAACGGGGTCGCCTACATCAGTTACAACGCGTACCCTGGCGGTCATCTCCGGCAGATGGTGCGTGGCATGATGCGCTTCCACGTGCGGCATCTCGCCGACGCGACGCAACAGATCACCCAATCCCGCACCTTGCTCAAGTTCCTGGCGGATGCCCAGCCCGAAGCTGACGCCTACGGCGACATACTCAGAACCGAACTCAAACGGATCACTTCAGGTGATGAGGGGTATGTGTTTCACGATGACCTCGCCGAGACCAACACGCCGCTCTACTTCCATCAATTCGTCGAGCAGGCCGCCCAGCATGGACTCCAATACCTCGCGGAAGCCGATTTCTTCGAGATGCAGGACCACATGTTTCCGCCAGCGATGGTCGAGACACTACGCCAGATGGCGAGTACGCAACTCGTCCTCAAAGAGCAATACGCCGACTGTCTCAAGTGTCGAAAATTTCGCCAGACACTGCTCTGTCATGCCGAACGGCAACTGGACCGCTCCCTCAAACCGG
>JABFSC010000510.1 GCA_013140885.1 Deltaproteobacteria bacterium
GGTGATTTCCTTTTCTTAATTTTAGACTTTGGACCTTGGACCTTGGACCTTGGACCTTAGACTTTGGACCTTGGACTTTAGACTTTGGACTTTTCTTTCTCCCTGGATCAAGATTTATGCGGGAAGATACGAAACGAAAACGTGGTGTTCTTGACGAGCCATTGATCTTCGAGCGTGGCTCCACCGGACGCGTGGGCTACTCATTGCCAGAGGATGATATTCCCGCTCGCGATCTGGAACGTGACCTGCCAGGGGAACTTCGCCGGGAGACATTAGCGGAATTTCCCGAAGTGAGTGAAGGCGAAGTGCTCCGGCATTTCACGCGGCTCTCACAATGGAATTTTAGCGCGGCGACGACGTTGTATCCGTTGGGTTCGTGCACGATGAAGTACAATCCGGTGATCAATGAAGTGGTCGCTCGGCTCCCTGGGTTTGCCCAGCTTCATCCCTTGATGCCCGATGAATACACGCAAGGCGCGTTGACGCTGCTCGCCGACTTGGAGAGATGTCTGGCGGAAATTAGTGGGATGGATGCGATCAGCCTCCAACCCGCGGCGGGGGCGCAAGGCGAACTCACCGGTATGAAGCTCATCCGCGCCCATCATCAGGCGCAGGGGCATCCACGCAAGAAAGTACTGATTCCGGGGAGCGCGCATGGCACCAATCCCGCGTCGGCGGCACTGTGTGGCTATGCGGTGGTCGAAGTGCCCACGAGTCCCGCCGGGATGCTGGAAGCGGCGACCGTGGCCAAACATGTCGATGCCGATGTGGCCGCGCTCATGGTGACGAACCCCAATACCCTTGGGCTCTTCGAGCGGGAGATCACACAGATCACGGAAGTCCTGCATACTCACGGTGCGCTCGTGTACATGGATGGGGCCAATCTGAACGCGCTGATGGGGGTCGCCAAGCCTGGGCACATGGGGGCGGATGTCATTCAGTTCAATCTCCACAAGACGTTCTCCACGCCACACGGTGGTGGTGGTCCGGGTGCGGGGCCCGTGGGAGTAAAGAAAATTCTCGAACCCTATCTGCCGATTCCTCGTCTCGTGCGAGCCGCCGAGCAGTACGCCTGGAGCGACGCATTCCCGCATTCAATTGGTCGAGTACGGTCGTTCTACGGCAACTTCGGCATCCTCGTGCGTGCCTACGCGTACATCTTGGCGCTCGGCAGCGACGGTCTGACGCACGCAACTCGCATGGCCGTGCTTAATGCCAACTACTTACGCAAACGGCTGGAACAGACCTACCATTTGGCCCATGACGAGCCGTGTATGCACGAGTGTGTCTTCTCTGATCGCTCCTTCACACAGGCTGGCGTGAAGACGCTCGATATCGCCAAGCGACTGCTCGACTACGGCTTTTATGCTCCGACGATTTATTTCCCGCTCGTGGTCAGTGGCGCGTTGATGATCGAACCGACCGAGACCGAGAGCAAAGAGACGATGGATGAGTTCGCCGATGCGCTCTTAACGATCGCCAAAGAGATTGAAGACACCCCGAGCGCATTGAAAGACGCTCCGTTGACCACACCCGTGAGTCGCCTCGACGAGACACGCGCCGCTCGGCATCCGGTGTTGCGGTGGAGGAAGCCTTCAGCTTAGAATTCCAAAAGCCGACGCAATGCAGCGACACTCTCGAGAATGTGGTCTGGCGACTCCAGCGACAAAACCTCGTGCGGACTGGTGCCGGTGAGGACGCCGATGGTGTAGAGGCCAGCGGCTTTCCCGGCGCGAATGTCGATCGGTGAATCCCCAATGAAGACCGCCTCGTGCGGATCAAGCTGTAAGTGACCGAGACATTTGAGCACCGGTTCGGGATGGGGTTTGTGACTGGTGACATCCTCGCGCCCCACGATGCCATGAAACAAATGGCGTACGCCCCACTGCTCGAGAAACGGCAATGCGCGCCCCGATGAAGTGGCGATTCCCAAGCGAAGTCCTTTCGTCGAGAGCTCGTGGAGCAACTCAACACTGCCAGGAATCGCCTCGGTTTCGTGGTGATACCGGCGCATCCATTCGGGCATGCGGGCATCAATGATGCGTTTCAGCGTGGCTTCGATGTCGGGATAATCCGGCGGAAAGAGCTTCATTAACGGATTCTCCTCCCCCACCCGCATGAGCGCATAGACCCGTTCTTTTGGAGCCGGAGGGACGCCCGCCAACAGCAAGACCTCCACCGCAACCTCGTAGAACGCCCCCACGGAGTCGGCGATGGTGCCATCGACATCGAAGATGACGCCTTTGACCTGTAATGGTTTCGTCATGGGGACACGCGTCTCCACGCCGTCTCAATGGCTTGTCGTAACGCATCAAGGGAGCCGTCGTTCTCAATGACGACCTGGGCGTACTTGCGTCGCTCGCTATCCGAAAGCTGACTGGCGATGCGCGCTTCAGTCTCTTTGGCCGCCATACCGCGTTGGGACGCGACCCGGTCAATGACCGCGGTTTTATTGGTCACGACTAACCAGACCTCGTCGGCGAGCGGCAACCAGTTGGCTTCAATCAACATGG
>JABFSC010000646.1 GCA_013140885.1 Deltaproteobacteria bacterium
GAAAGATCCCGCAACAACTTTTTCCCATACCCTGCTCGCTTTTTCCCCTGTTGTTCGTCTTCGACGATCTCTCGTCCGATCAACCAATTGGCCATCACCAGAGCGGTGTTGACCGAGCGCGCCACACCAGCCCGCGCGGATGCGAGAATCTCACGAATCCGGTCATACAGTTCCTGTGGTTGCTTGGTTGGCATGTCGTTGTCCCTCCATCATGCGAAACGACTCTGCGTGGTTGGGGGGAGAGAAGGAGCGCACCGGTTATGAGGGGCTGGGCGCATTGGTCATGTCGCCCTGGCCTTTATGACTCCGCCCATAACTGGCATGATACGCACGCTGCTTCATTACTCATTAAGGACGCATGACGCAGTGCTCCTCATCTCACGGTCCGGCAGTACACTAGAATGACGCACGTTTCCGGGAAAGACGCTCTCCGCTCCATCGCACAGACATATCAAGCCCGCGCGGTCCATGATGTGTCTTTTGGGGCCGTGCCTATCGCGGAGAAATCGTCCTCTGATGATGAAGAGGACCCGAAAGCGCGCGCTCGGCAACTGTCGTATGAGGTGCCCGCGAGTGAATGGCGCTCCATCCCCTGTCACGGAGAGCCGCTCTATCCGCCGTATCGCTTCATCGACGGTAGTCTGTTTTCCCGCACGGTCGCGATGTTCAGAGTCAATGGCCGCCGCCATCCCGCGCTGCTCGCCTGTGTTGGGGCCCTCGCGCTGCAGCTCGAAGGCCGCCGCTTGGTACGCCCCCCCAAGAGCCTGCATGTCGAAACCGTGCTGTCGCTGCTCAGTAACGGCATGAAGGATTCCGACTTGGCGTTACTGGCCAATGGTCTCCAAGCACTGAATATCCGTCTGGTCACCACGGAAACGACGGAGATCGGCGCGGACTTCGAAATGCTGCGCAAGCGCTGTTGGGATTTGGCCAAGCAGCAGATGGAAGACGCCGAACGCAAACTCTTGCTCGATCAGCCGCGAGTGCCCGCGCTGGTCGATGGCTTGTTGGAACGCAGGCTCACGACCGTCGAGTCGCACGGCATTCCCGCCATCGGCATGGTGAAACGTCAAATGCGGCACTACCTCCCCCCCGCGCATGTGGGGTTTCTCTATAACCTGCAAGCGTGCGAGCGCACGCCCGCCTTTATCGTGGAAACCGCGCAGGCATCGCTTGTGAGTTGGTACATGCGCCTGTCGAGCGTGGAAACGCATTCGCCCAATTACGGTCTGATCCGTTTGGCCGCGACGCAGGAACACCTGGAGCGACGGTTTCCGCGGCGCGCGGACCGCTGGGCGGAGATTTCCGCCATTTCCCGCTGGCTCTACACCCTGCGGCATCGGGAAGGCAGCTACTCGCGCGTCGGCATTTCCTTGGAGCCGATTGTCCGCGTGGAAGATGAACTGCACGCGCTCTTGCCCAACATCGACCAACAAGTGGTCCGCGTACACAGAGCATTGGGGCTTTAGGAGGCTTCGGATGGCGGAAGACACAGACAACTTCACGGTTGAACAAGAAAATACGGAACCCCGTGGCCTCGTCCCCCTCGGTCGCATTGGCGCGCCGCGCGGGGCCGAAGCCACGAGTGAACAGTTTTATTTCTGGGCTCCAGATGACCAGTTAGTGGAAAAAACCCAACTGATTTTCCTCAAAAGCCCGGCCGGGCGGAGTTCCGTTGAATTTTATGGGTTGGTCTCCGAAGTGTTTCGCCGTTCTCGTCGTGCCGACATGCTCGAAGAAACGGATCGCTTCGATGGACGACCTGAAGAAGAAGTCCCCATCGAAAGTCGGGGCGTCACCTACGCGCAAGTGCGGGTCCTCGCTTCGCGCCCCAACATCCTGTCTCCTCCACGCGAGGAGGGACTTGTCTATCCCGCCTTCGAACCGGAGGCGCGGATCGCCTACGGGGTTGAGGACATGGAACGCCCCATGGTCCTTGGTCTGATCCGTAATGGCGGCGAAGCGGTGGCCGGGCCCGCCTATATTGACCTGGATTATTTGCTCGGTGCCATGGGCGGACACATGAATGTCACGGGGATCGCGGGCGCGGGCACGAAGTCGAGTTTCTTGACGGTCGCGCTCTATCAATTGCTCCACTCGTGCCGTCAGTACGCGCTGGATCACCCAGAAGACTCGGAAAAGCCACAGGTGCGCGCGGTGATTCTGAATGTCAAAGGCTTCGATCTTTTTTGGCTCGACCAATGGTCCACCAAGTTCAAGGAAGCGGACTGGGAAATCTGGCAACAAATGGGACAGGAGGCACCCGCGCCGTTCGTGGCCCAGTTTTTCGCGCCGCAACAACCAGGAAGCGATCACCTCGCCATCGCCGTGGGGCGCAGTGACGTACATCCCTACAGTTGGGCGCTGGAAGACATTCTGCGCGAGAACATCTTCACGTTCCTGTTTAGTGATGGTGATCGGGACGACGACAACTTCGCGCTCCTCGTTGCGGACATCGAACGCTTATTGATCCGCGAATCGCGCCATGCCGACGGGACCCCACGGCGGGAACTCCGACCCGACGCGCCCGCGCGCACATTTCAAGATTTGTTTGACTGGTTCGAACGAGGCCTCTCTCGCGACAAGGAGGAGGAATCGTTCGAGGAACCGCCCGACCCAGCGTTTACGCGCTTACTCCGCGGGCAGCATCATCCCGGCACTCTGCGGCGGTTCTATCGACGGTTGCGCCGCATTGTCTATGAGAGCGCGGGTATTTTTCGGCTCGATGGGCTGGGGAGTCATCCCCTGAACATCCGCGAACTTGAACCGGGCAAGCCGGTGATTGTTGACATCAACGGTCTGAGTGATCGCCACCTGCAACGGTTTGTCGTGGCCGCGCTCCTGCAGCAAGCCATCGAACAACAGACTGGACCAGGAGCGCTGACGGGCATGCACTATATCTTCGTGCTCGACGAGTTGAACCGGTTCGCGCCTCGTGGGCATAGCGATCCGATCACGCAACTGATTGAAACCGTGGCCGCGGAACTGCGCTCACGTGGCGTCATTCTGCTGGGGGCGCAACAACAAGCGTCGCTGGTCTCGGCGCGGGTCGTGGAAAACGCCGCGATTCGCGTGCTGGGGCGCACGGGTGGTCACGAACTGCAACAAGACGTCTTCAGCTTTCTGCCCGAAAGTTTGCGCAAATACGTGGAGCAGATGGGCAATGGCGAAAAGGTCGTCCATCAACCCAGCTTTCGGGAGCCCATGCACGTGCGGGTGCCACGCCCCCCCTGGGCCATGCGGAAACAAGAAGCCTCGGGCAAACCGCCGGAGTTCTTGGCGCGGGCCGGCGCGCAACCCACCGCGACGGGCCCGCGTCGCTTACCACCGCTCCCGTTTGGGGAACTGCCGTAGATGCGTATTCTGCACACGAGCGACTGGCACCTGGGCGCGCGGTTAGGGAGTCAGGATCGATGGCCAGATCATCTCGCGCGGCTTCGGGAACTGTGTGCGTACATCGACCAAGAGGCGGTGGATATCTTGCTCGTGGCCGGAGATGTGTTCGACGAGCATCGCGCCGAACCGTTGGCGGTCATCATTAGTGAGCTCGCGCGACTCCTCGCGTCCCGGATTGAGGCGGGGTTATCGTGCGTGTTCATCGCGGGCAATCATGACCGTGAGCATGTGTTTCCCTTTCTGCGGGGGTTGCAGGACCTGGTGTCGCCCACAAGCCAGCGGCGGGTGATCTTCACGGAGCGCCCGCGCCTCGCGCGCATCGAGAGCCGAAGCAATGAAACGATCAACCTCATGCTGCTCCCCTATCCGACCCCGGTGCGGTACGACCTTGGCGATGAGCACTGGCCGAGTCCCGACAAAAAACGCGCGGACCTCGCCGACGCCGTTCGCTTCCGTATCAAGGAGTTGTCCGAAGAAACGCGGCAGACGAGCCGTGGGCTGCAAACGGTTTTGTGTGGCCACTTCTTGATGCGCGGCGTGAAGGAAGGACACTATCAACTCAGTGAACAAGACGACGTGCCGGTGGAGGCGGGGGATCTCCCCAGCTACGCCTACGTGGCGCTTGGCCATATCCATAAGCCTCAACTCGTTGGCGCACCCCACATCCGCTACTGTGGCAGTCTTGAACGGATGGACCGCGCGGAGATGGGGTATGACAAGCAAGCCCTGCTGATCGACATCAATCGCGGGGGATTACAAGAGATTCGCGAGTTGCCGCTTCACGCCACTCCCTTCGCGCATGTGCAAGCGACCTCAGCCGCCGAGCTGGAAGCGGCCGCGACCGACCTCGCCGACCGGGAACACACGATGGTGTCGGTGACGTTCACGCTCGAACAAGGGGAGAGTTTTGGGGCCTTGCAGGCGCGCGCCCGGCAACTGTTTCCACGGCTGTACGGCTCGCCAGAGGTGCGCTGGGCGCATGCCCCGAGCTCGCCCACTCATCGCGGGGATCCGAGTGTCCTCAACCGGCGTGATGTCGCGGGCACCGTGCGCGCCTATTTGCAAAGGACCTTGAAGGATGATCCAGACGCCGAAGCGCTCCGACAAGAGGCCGATGCCTTACTCGCGGAGATTGAGAGCACACCATTATGATTCCGGTCCGCGTTTCGTTGAAGAATTTTCTGTGTTACGCCGAAGAGCCCAATGGGCAGCTTTTCGAGTTTGATTTTGAAGGCTCCTCCCTGTGGAGCATCTCCGGCGACAACGGCGCGGGCAAAAGCGCCATCTTCGACGCGATTACCTACGCGCTCTTTGGCCAACATCGTGGCGGGTCCCAGGAGGACTCGCGCCTCATTCGCAAGGGCGCGGACCACTGCGAAGTGAGTTTCGAGTTTCGGCTGGAGGATAACCACGTGTATCGCGTGCGCCGGACGGTGGGTCGTCCAAAAGGAAAATCGCGGCAAGAAGCGAAAACCCGGCAGGCGTCACGCTTCGAGCCCGCCAACGACGCGTGGCGTCCGGTGAGGGAAACCGAACGCGAGGAGTACCTTAAGCGCTGGGTCCAAGAAAAGCTGGGATTTGGCTATGATACCTTCGTCGCATCGGTCATGCTCCGACAAGGGGAAAGCGACCAACTGATCACCGCGCAGGCGAGCCGACGATTCCAGATTTTGAGCGGGCTGCTTGATCTCGAACCCTATAAGCAGCTTGAGGTGGCCGCGAACAACAAACGGCGAGACACGCAGGTACAAGCAGACGCGTTGGACAAACGCCTCGCGACGCTCCCTGTGGTCTCCGCGGAAGACCTGGGGCGGGCGGAGCAAGAGGTACACACCAATGAGCAGCTCCTTGAGCAAGGACGGCACGCCATAGCCGGAGCGGAGGTCGTGGTCAGTGAGGCACGTCGGTATGCTGGCTCGCAACGAGAACTTGCCGAAGCGCGGGCCGCGCTCGCGAACATCGAGCACCTGCGGCGTGACGCTGACCGCATTCGCGACGACTATCAAGAATGGCGGCGGCTCTCCACCGCCTTGCCACCACTGCGTAGCGCGGTCGCCGACCTGCAACAGGCCACGCAACTGACCGAACAGGCACAACAGAAAGAAGTTGAAGCCGTCGCCATTGAGCTCGACACGCTGGAGCACCTTGCCGCCGCGGCCGCGGCGGAGGAACAAAAAATCGAGGCGCATCTGAAGACGCTTCGACAACGCCATGATGTCCTTGATGAAGAACTGCCACTGGTGAACGAGGTCTTTCGCTGTCGTCGTGAGCTGGCGCTCCGTGAACACACCCGAGCGGAACGCGGCGGTTTGGAAATATGGAAGACGCGGGTCGCGGACCAAGAAGCCGCGTTGCGGCGGCAACACGAGCGCAAGCAGAGCGCCGACGGACTTCTTCAGCACGCGACGGAACAGGTGGCTCTCGCAACGGCGGCCCTGCGCCAGGCGCGACAGCAACTGACTCTCCGTCAAGAAGCACGCGATGAAGCCGCCTGTTCTCGGTGCGGCCAACCGGTCGATCCCGAACATATTCGTCGAGAACTCATGGAGGTCACGCAATCTGTCGCGACGGCGCAACAGATGCTAGAGACGGCCACCCAGCATCAACGCGAGGTGGCGCGGCAAGCGCGAGAGGTGGCGACACTTGTCGAGGAGACCGGTCGTCAACTTCCGCACCTACACCAGTCGCTGGCCACCGCGCAATCAGCGGAAAAAGAATGGGACCAAGCCCGCGACCGCTTGCAACACGCGATGCACGCCACGGAGTCGGCGTCCTGCACGCTCGTCGCGTCGGTCACGGAAAGACCGATGGACGAAGCGGAAGTGTTGCTGCGGACCCTCAATGCGGAATTGAAGACTCTCAAGGGAGAAATCAAGCAGGCGGAAGAAGCCGGGAAGCGCGCGGGGGGACGCACGCGGAATGCCCAACAGGAGTGGGAAAAAGCCAGGCGTGAGCGCGAACGGCTCCGCAACGAGGTAACGCAATTCGCGGAACGGGCAAGCGCTTTGCGGAACCAGGCCGAAGTGCGCCTGGATGGCATTGAACCGACGTGGCGAGACCAGGCGTTACGCCAGGATATTCCGGCTCTCAAAACCCTCGCGCAACGTCACGTGCAGTTACAAGGCATCGAACAACAACATGCCGAGCTGGAAAAAGCTGGAGAGGAATACCGCCGCCTGGAAGTGCGCATCGAAGAGATTCAGAAGCGACACGACTCCGTGCGACCGGAGCATCGCATACCGGAACAGGAAGCCGTGCGCGCATCCGAAGAAGCGAAAAATCGGGTCAAGGAACTGCAAAAACGGCGAGACGACAGCGTCCACGCTCTTCGTGGGTTACAGGAAAAGCAAAAGGAGCGACAACGAATCACGGAGGAAGCCTCGGGCGTGGTCCGACAGCACCGGCTGTACAAACGGCTGGTGGAACTTTTCGGGCGCAACGGGTTACAGTCGTTTCTCTTGAACGAAGCCATCCAGGGCATCGCGCACCTCGCTAATGAAACGCTCGCGCGCCTCTCGGGTGGTCAACTCCGGCTCTCCATAGAGCGCGAGGAGGAGGAGATTGCGATACGCGCGATAGACCTGGCGTTTAGCGAAGAGCCCTTGGATGTGCGGTTTCTTTCTGGCAGTCAGAAGTTTCGCGTGTCCGTGGCGTTGGCGGCGGGAATTGGACAATACGCTGGACGTGGAGTCGGGAGCGTGCGTTCGCTGATCATCGACGAGGGGTTTGGGAGCTTGGACACCCAAGGTCGGCAGGAGATGATTGACGAGCTTCGCAACCTTTCACAACTCATGGACCGTCTTATCATTGTCAGTCATCAAGAAGACTTCCAAGATCGGACATTGTTTCCGACGGGATATGTTCTACGAAAAATCAATCAACGCACGCAAGTCGAGCGTTTTGTGTGAGAGGAGACTCTTTGCTGTGAATGCGTTAAAGAAAGCCGCCGCGCTTGCCGCCGCTGACCTCGTCCCAGACAACACGATCGTCGGTCTCGGTTCCGGCTCGACACTAGCCTATTTCATCGAAGAACTCGGCGCCCGAGTGCGTGAGGGAAAGCTGCACATCATCGGTGTGCCGACCTCATATCAAGCCCGCTTCCTCGCCAAAAAGTGCGGCATTCCGCTGTACGATCCCATCGATATCGACAGCGTGGATGTAGCGGTTGATGGAGCCGATGAAGTTGATCCCGTGGGGAATTTGATCAAAGGCGCCGGGGGCGCGCATGTGATCGAGAAGCTCGTCGCGGCGTGCGCCAAGCAGTTCGTGATCATCATTGATGAGAGCAAGCAAGTGAAAACGCTCGGCGCGCGAACCTCCGTGCCACTTGAAGTCATCGCGCCCGCGCTCTCGTTTGTCATGGAGCGTGTCCGCGAAATGGGAGGAAAGCCGACACTCCGCATCGGGAACGGTAAGCTCGGTCCGGTGATTTCTGATCTTGGTCACCCCATTGTGGATGTCGCCTTTGGTCCGATCGCGAACGCGGCGTACCTTGACCAGCAATTGAATAATCTGCCTGGGGTCCTTGGTCACGGGTTGTTCGTGGGCATGACCAACCACGTGATTATTGCCTGCCCGCCGGTGGAGAAGCCGGAGATCAAGACCTACACGATACGAAGAGTGCCGAGG
>JABFSC010000276.1 GCA_013140885.1 Deltaproteobacteria bacterium
CCTCAAAGTCACGGTGACGGATCTCGTGCGGGCCGTCGAAACCCTAGATATCCCCAAGATTCTCGCGGCGTACGCCGATGACTTTATGAGTGGGGCCGGACGTCCCAAGGAAAGTTTGCGTGAAGCGCTCACCCAACTCCAAAAGAATCAGGTGAAGGTGCTGGTCGAAAAAACCGACTTTGAGCAGGCGACGGACGAGGAAGCAAAACTGCGCACGCAGATTCGTCTGCGCTACACCGATACGTTCCGCGACTTGGGTGAAGGCGAGGTGCTGGTCACCGATGTCCTCCGCCATTCCCTCCGGAAAGAGGATGAGCATTGGTACATCTATAAAGACCAACGGGTGGCGATGTACCGCGAGGGGCGCTTCGGGGAGCGATCAGCCAATGTGCAAGTGGAAGCGCCCGTGCAGATTCCGAGTGCTCCCGACTATACGGTGACCATCTCCGTCCAACGTGAGTCGGATAAAACCTATCAAGTCATGGTGAGCAATTATCTGGAGGACCCAGGTGTCTTGCCGCCACCGGATATTGTCACGGAGCTGCCAGAACAAGGACCCTTGACCGTCACCCTGACCCACAACCCCCAGGGGCGGGGCGAAGTGGTCCGCATTACTGTCATTACCGAAGATAGTATTGGGAATTGGGTTGGCGCCACCACGGTCTCGAAGTATGTGCCGGGCCTCTCCACGGAAGAGGGCGACGAGGCGCAACTCGATACCTGATACCCGAATGCTTGCCACATGGCCGAGCAGCACCCGCAATTTTTCTCCTATGTGTATCGGTTGGTCTCGCAAGTGCCGAAGGGCAAGGTGGTGACCTACGGACAAGTCGCCGCGTTGCTTGGCGCGCCGCGGGCCGCGCGGGCGGTCGGCACCGCGTTGCGCTATCTGCCACCACCATTATCACGGTCGGTTCCGTGGCAACGGGTCATTAACTCCTCCGGTGGCATCAGTATCCGTGGCGATGTGTTTCGCGTGGACGAACAGCGCTTGGTGCTCGAAAACGAAGGGATCGAGTTTAGTCGTTCTGGGAAGGTCGACCTCAAGAAGTATCAATGGACGGGACCGAAGCAGAAGATCAAGACACCGCGCTGGGCGGAGTGGTAGCAGCGGGCAAGGGGCGTGCTCTCCCTTCCTTGGCATGAAGTTCGCGAGTTTCGAGGTCCGAGTTCCCTCTCCCAGCCGGGAGAGGGCTAGCCCCGTAGCCCGGATGGAACGGAGTGGAATCCGGGATGCTTCCGAGATTACCCCCGCCCTCCCTGGATTCCGCTTCGCTGCATCCAGGCTACTCGCTGAAAGCTGAGCGCTGAGGATCACGGAATCAACACCAACTTCCCTACTGACTCGCGCGACTCCATCAGGCGGTGCGCCGCTGGAGCATCGGCGAGCGGAAACGTCTTGCCCACGTGCATCTTGAGTTTTCCTTGCCCCATCAGTTGGAAGGATTTTTCAATGCCTTCCTTGTGTTTGTCCGGCATCGACGACACCGTGTAGAGCACGAAGCCACTCACTTTGAGTGAATTCTGAAAGAGTGTCATCAGATTGACCGGATCGGGAATCCCACCGGCACGGCCGTACAGCACGAGATGACCGAAGGGCGCGAGACATTGGATGCCCTTTTCCAGGGTCGGTTTGCCGACGGCGTCGAGAATCAGATCGACGCCCTTATCGTTGGTCAATTTCTTCGCTTCGACGGCGAAATCATCCTTGACATAATTGATCACCGCATCGGCCCCATACTGTTTGACCAGATCAATTTTACTGTCACTCGACACCGTCCCGATGACACGCGCGCCCGCCGCCTTGGCGATCTGAATCGCCACGATGCCGACGCCACCCGCCGCGGAATGGACCAACACGGTTTGGCCAGGTGTCGTGTGGTGGGCCGTATGCAGCATGTGATACGCGGTCAGGGTCTGGATTGGGAACGCCGCGCCTTGCTCAAAACTGACGAAGTCCGGGATCGGAATCACCTGGGCGGCGGAGACGGTGCAATACTCCGCGTAGGTCTTAATGCCAATCGCCGCGACGCGCATGCCCGGCTTGAGATGGGTCACATCCGGAGCCACCGCGTCGATCACGCCTGACCCTTCCAGTCCTGGGGTATCAGGCAGTTTTGGTTTCATCAGATACTGTCCCTGACGAAACAAGGTATCGGCGAAGTTGATGCCGATAGCGTGATTTTTGATCCGCACCCAGCCCGGTCTGGGCTCTGGCAGCGGGACCTCACCGATTTTCATAACATCTGGGCCACCAAGTTCATGAAAGAGAATCGCTTTCATTCCATATCCCTCCTCGCAATGGTCATTGGCTTTTGCTACTAGCGCAAGGCGTTCGCGGAAGATAGATGGGCCGCGCTCCCTTGACATTCTCGCTGGCTCTGGGACAAAAGCATTGCGGATTTGGGGTTGCGGGTTCTGAATTTTTCAATTCTTAATTCTTCACTCTTAATTCTTAATTTTCGTATAGGGAGGATTTATGAGCATTGTGAAAGGTGAAGAACTCATCGCACAAGCGTTTAAGAACGAAGGCGTGGACACCATCTTTTTTATGATGGGTGGACCAACGAGTGGGGCGGCGGGCGCGTGCCTCAAGTTAGGCATGCAGGGCATTTATGTCCGCCATGAACAAGCCGCGGCTATGATGGCTCACGCCTATGCGCGGGTCACCGGCAAACCGGGCATTTGCATTACGCCGTCAGGCCCCGGCACGGCCAATGCCGTGACGGGCTTGGCCAATGCGTGGGCGGATGCGGCCCCGATCATCGCCATTGGCGGGTCCGCCGCCATGCGCTCGACCATGCTCGATTCATTTCAAGAGATGGATCAAGTGGCGATGATGAAACCAGTGGTGAAGGCCGCCTACCGCATCGATATCGCCTCGCGCATTCCCGAATACATTAGCGTGGCCTTCCGCGAAGCGATGGATGGCAAGAAAGGTCCCGTCTATTTGGACCTGCCTGGTGATATTCTTTCGGCGAAAGTCGAGGACGAGAAACTCTACTGGCCGGAACGCTACCGCGTCGAGAGCCGACCAGCGGGAGACCCCGCGTTGATCCGTCAGGCGGTTGCGTTGCTCGCCAAAGCCCAGCGTCCGTTGTTGGTCACTGGCAGTGGGGTGATCTGGGCCGGTGCGGCGGCGGAGATGCGCCAATTTGTCGAAGCCACCGGGATTCCCTTTTTTACCACGCCGCAAGGGCGCGGGGTGGTCCCCGAAGATCATCCGCGTGCGTTTCCCGCCGCGCGCTCCACGGCATTCCGTGAGGCGGATGTTGTGTTGGTGATCGGCGCGCGGGCCAATGCCATGCTCTCGTTCCTGCGCGCACCGCGCTTCTCGCCGGATGCGAAGTTCATCAACGTCAATATCGATGGCAAGGAAATTGGTCATAATCGCGCGGTGGACGTGGGGATCGTTGGCGATGCGAAAATGGTGTTGCAACAACTGACCGCCGAAGCCGCTGGCAAGATCAACGGGAAGCAAGAGACGGCGTGGGTGGCGCAGTTGGCCGCCAAGCAGCGCTCGAACGAGGAACGCAACAGTCCGCTGCTGCACTCTAGCAAGGTGCCGATTCATCCGTTGCGCCTCTGCAAGGAAGTGCGGGACATCATCAGCCGCGACACGATCCTGGTGGTGGATGGCCATGAGATTCTCAACTTCGGGCGACAGTCGATTCCCATTTACGATGTCGCGTGCAGCTTGAATGCGGGTCCTCATGGCTGCATGGGGGTCGGTATTCCGTTTGGCATCGGCGCGAAAGTGGCACGGCCCGACAAGCCGGTCGTGGTGCTCAGTGGCGACGGGGCGTTTGGCTGGAACGGTATGGAAATGGACACTGCTATTCGTCACAAACTGGCGATTGTCGTGGTGGTGTCGAATAACGCGGGCTTCACGTCTCGGCAGACGGGGCGCATGACCGCGAGCAACATGGGCCTTGAGAATGTGGGACGTGACCTGGGCTATCAGCGGTACGACAAGATGGTCGAAGCGCTAGGTGGCTATGGGGAATTCGTCGAGAAGCCAGATGACATCGCGCCCGCGATCAAACGCGCGATCGCCAGTGGCAAACCGGCACTCGTCAACGTCTGCACTGATCCTGACGCGCAGGCCACCACCGATATGGGGTTTGGTGGGTATTAGCGGCGAGAGACTGGAGGCGAGAGACTGGAAGGGCGGAGACAAGTCTCTCGTCCCAAGTCGCTAGTCTCTCGCCCCACTGAAAAGGGCCAGGTGACGGAACGCGACCGCCGGCGAGGCGGTCGGAAGAGGATTGGTCCAGGTGCGGAATGTGAGCGTATTGGGACCTATGTTGAGGAGCGTGGGATCAAGCGTGACTTCATACTGTCGCCACCCGCGCGACAACAGCAACCGTTGCACGGGCGCCTGATTCATCGAAATTTCCAATGGGAAACAGCCGTCGCCTTGGTGCTCAATGGACGGGCGCGCGGCGAACCGCATCACATACGCCTGACGAGCGGGCAATTCGAGCTTGAGACTCGCCTCGCCATGATCCATCCACATAATAGCTCCCGCGGGTTCGTGGCGTTGTTCGCCCCAAGTTCCCCGGAAAATGGCGGGTGAGGGCGCATCGCCAAAGGAAAAGGACAACACCGGCTGCCGTGCGCTGGTCATCACCGACGGTAAGACCACGCGCGTGCTCGGGAAGTAATACACGAGCGGGTAGACGAGCACGAACCCCACGCACGCAGGCGCGAAATGGCGCGCGAGACTTCGTCCTGGCCGGGGCACCGCCGCGAAGCAGAACCAGGCGCTCGCGAACAGCACACTGCCGACAATATCACTCACCCAGTGATGCGCCAGATACAGGCGCTGCCAGATCACCATCGCCACGCAGGCGAGCAGCACACCGCCACCAACTCCTTTTTTCCAGACCGCCGTCCGTTGGTGTAGGAGAAAATACCCCAACGTGGCCGCCAGCAGCAGCGCGCCGACGGTATGCCCACTGGGGAAACTGTTGCCAATGAACAGGGGAGGCAGGGTGCTCGGTCGCGCACGCTCGAAAACGGTTTTCAGCAACTCCGCGAGCAAGCTCCCCAGCACGATGAGCACGACCCCATGCGTGCCTTCCGTCCACCGCCGTTGGTATCCCAACCACAGCAGCGTGAGCACATTCAGCACGATCAACGAGCCCAATGGCCACTCGGAGTGCAAGACGCGCATGATGGTGCAGGAGCGATGCGCTTCGATCCAGTTATACGCGGCGGTGTCGAGGGGCACGAGGGTCGAGAGGGCAAGCACTTCCCCACACGCCAGCACGAGAAAAAAGAGAGCGAGAAAGCGAGAGGCGTTATTCGTCAAACTGTTTGATCGCTTCCGCGCGTGCCCATTCCATGTTGTGGCGATGGCGATTCGCCATTTCTTTCAGGAAGGCGTCGATGTCCGGGGGCGGAGCAAGTACCAGCGCCTGTTCGATCTTGCGCGCGACCCAGGCCTGTCCGCGTGAAAGCAAGTTGATCTGCTCGTGCAGGTTGTCAATGCGTAAGACTTTGTCGGCGAAATCGCCAGTCTTCTGAGAGGGAGTGCCGCCATGTAAGCGAATCAGCCCTTCCAGTACCGCGGTGTCGCTGATTTCAACATCCGTGAAGTTCGCGAAGAGCGCTTGCATCTGGGGGTCGGAGGTCTCGCGCGACATGGCGTCAAGGAGCTGATGGCCCGCGCGTTCCGCTTCAAGGAGACGATTCAGCAGGGTTTCCAATTCAGGCTTCATACAGGCGGCATCTTGGCGCAGAAACGGCACAGCGTCAAACCGGGGGCGCGCGCCCCGCGACCCCAGGCGTGGTTAGCTATTAGTCCTTACGCTGTCGCCACCCGCAAATCCGTCCCGCCACTGACCGGCAGTGTTGTTCCGGTGATGAAACTTGCTTCGTCCGAGACCAGAAAGACCGCGGCATTGCCAATGTCGTGTGGTTGACCAAGACGGCCTAACGGGACCTGCTTCGCATATCCTTCTTTTTGTTGGGGCGTGAGCGCGCTGCTCATCATCGGTGTCTCGATTGGCCCCGGCGCGATGGCGTTCACCCGGATCCCATGCCGCGCCACTTCGTAGGCCAGATCGCGCGTCAGGGCGACGACCCCCGCCTTTGACGCGGCATACGGCACATGCGGCACGGTGTAATGAAACGCCGCGATGGAGGCGATGTTCACGATCGCACCGTGCTGCTGCGTGATCATCTCCCGCACGACTCGGTGACAACAGAGAAAGACGCCTTTGAGATTGACGTTGAGGACCCTATCCCAGTCGGCCTCGGTTTGTTCGGTGATCGATTTGACGACCACCACGCCAGCGTTGTTGACGAGAATATCAATCTTGCCAAAGCGGTTGAGGGTTTCTTGCACCAGCCGCTCGACTTCACTGGCCTGTGTGACATTCGCCGCTACACCTAGCGCCTGCGTACCGAGCGCTTCGATGGCGGTAACGGTCTGTGCCATACGCTCCGATGCGGTGTCGTTGACGACCACCCGTGCTCCCGCGCGCGCGAGACAGAGTGCGACGCCTTGTCCAATCCCTTGGCCTCCTCCGGTCACAATAGCTACACGCCCATCAAGTCTGGTCATACACCCTCCTTTTCTGCTAGGTAGACCCTTATCCTGCTTGCTGAAGCAGGGTCAAGGGAAGGACATTCATGAGTCGTTATCTACAAGAAGTGACCAGCCGGTTGGTGAGCTGCGATACCGTGAGCACTAAGAGTAACGCCGAAGCGACGGAGTATCTGGGCGAGCACTTGGACCGTCACGGTTTTCGTGTGGCCTATCATCGCACCGACATCGCCGGAGTTGCCAAGGTGAATCTCGTCGCGTGCGCGGGCCCCCCGGAGCCGGATGGGCTGATTATCTCTGGTCACATTGACGTGGTGCCGTTTACGGGACAGCCAGGCTGGCAGCGCGATCCGTTGCGGTTGGAGATCACGGATGAGCGCGTCTATGGGCGCGGCACGTCGGATATGAAAGTGTTCTTGGCGCAGTGTGTCGATGCCGCGGCCCAACTGAACCTGACAGCGCTTACGCGTCCGCTGGCCTTTGTGTTTACGGCGGATGAAGAAATTGGCTGCTTGGGAGCGGCGCGATTACTCCCCGCTCTCCCCGAGTATTTTCTGGATATTCCCCAGCCTCGGTTGGCCTGGATTGGCGAGCCCACGTCGTATCAAGTTTTCCACACGCATAAAGGCGTGGTGATCTTCACTGTGAAAGTCCAGGGACGCGGAGGACATAGCAGCGTGCCAGAACAAGGCGTGAATGCCATCGCCGTCATGGGTAAGGCCATCGAGACGATTGGCCGCTATCAAGCCGAGTTGCGCGCCCAGCGGTCGGCGACCTTCGCGCCCGTGTTTCCCGAATCGCCGTACACGACCCTCAATTTCGGCAGCGTGCGTGGCGGCACGGCGGCCAATATGATCGCGGAAGAATGCGCACTGCAAGTGAGCTACCGTCCCTTGCCTCAAGGCGATCCATTGGACGACTACCGTGAGATCGTGCGACGGTTACAAGAGATTGACGCGCGCGACTATGGCTCACCTGAGCAGCGGGCGACGATTGAGTGTAGTGAGCCGCTCACCGTGCAACCGTTACTCTCGCCGCGAGAAACGCCATTGGAAGGGGTGTTGTTCGACCTACTCCATCAGCACACAAGTAGTGGCGCGCCCTTTGCCACCGATGGGGGGGAGTTCGCACGCGTCGGTATTACCTCGCTGATCTGTGGCCCTGGCGATCTTGAGCAAGCGCATCAACCCAATGAAAGCATTCGCCGAGAAGCGTTCGAGCATGGCACGCGGACCGTTGTGGAGGTGATTCGACGGATGTGTGGGGCGTGACCGCACTGGGGCCGTTCAAGCCTGGGGCGCGGAGTCGCCAAACGCGCTAGGGATCGCCGGGATGTACGGAAACAGCGGGGTTTCCTCGGTGGCGGACTCGACGGTCCACGGGAGGGACATCCGATACTTGACGGCGCGCAC
>JABFSC010000191.1 GCA_013140885.1 Deltaproteobacteria bacterium
CGGCGACCAAGATTCTTGTGACCGAGGCCGGGGGCCGCTTCTCGGATTTCGCCGGTTCGCCATCCATCTATACGGGGAACGCGGTGATCTCGAATGGCCGGGTGCATGATGCGGTGGTGAACATTTTGCGAGGGTAATCGCTTCCCAATCTCACTTCATGGCGGAACAAAGGAGATTTCACTTGATCACCCTCACCCTAGCCCTCTCCCAGCCAGGAGAGGGAACTTTCAGAGCCCTCTGACTTGGAGGTTCTTATGGACGCCCCTATCGAAATCGTCGAATTTTCCGACTACCTGTGACCTTGGTGCTATCCTGCGGCCGTGCGCTTGCAGAAAATCAAGGAACGCTTTGGCGACCGCGTGTCCATCCGTTGGCATCCCTTCGCCCTTCGTCCGCAATATGATCCGAGTCCGTTCCGCTTTCAGGGCAGCTATGTCGAGAAAGCCTGGAAACGTATTTCGGCGCTCGCTGAGCCAGAAGGCATTACCTACAATATGTGGGAGAAAGACGAATTCCCACGCTGGAGCATGCCCGGCCTCGAAGCTGGCGTCGCCGCGCAACGACAAGGTGAGGCGGCGTTTCATCGCTTTCATCCCGCGCTCTATCGTTCGTTTTTTATCGAAGGACAAAGCCTGATCGACAAGGACAATCTCGTGGACGTGGCACGCGCGGCTGGCCTCGATATGCCGACGTTCCTACGCGATATCGACGACCCGGCGCTGCAAGAGTCGGTACGTCAGCAATGCGAGGAGGCGAGTGACCGTTACTATGTGACGGCCGTGCCGACGGTGATTATTGGTGGGAAACGGCTGCGCATCGGCATGGTGCCGATGGAAGAGTATGTGCGGGATTTGGCGTTCTTGGGCGTGAAATAAAGGGCAGGGACGCGGAAGCTGTGTCCCTTATTTCCGAGGTCCTCTCTTCTTATCCTCTGGCGGTTGGGTGATACGCGCGGCGATGTCATCTTTCATCGTCACGAAACAATCCTGACACACTTCCGCATGCCAACTCCACGCCGTGCGGTTGGGCTGTTCGGTGACTTCAATCGAAAACTGTAACAGCGCGTCGAGGTTTTCCACCTCGGTGTTGCAACGATCACAATAGACTTTGACCATGGTTCTTTCCTTAATGAGGAGAGTGGGGGGCGTTAAGAACAGAAACGGGGAAACGAGGAAACGGAGAATCGGGGAAGACCTACGCTTCTTTTTTCTCCGATTCTCCGTTTCCTCCTGTTTCCCTACACCGCCTTCGTCGATCCCAACAAGTTTCCACCTAATGTGGGATGACCAATACGTTTGTCGCCGACGACATTGATCAACGCCGTCTTCCCGGACTTTAACGCCCGTTCCAGCGCGGGAATGATCTCTTCGTTCTTCTCGACATGTTCGGTATACACGCCCATCGGCTCGAAGACCTTGTCGTAGCGAATGTTCTGGATCATATCGAACGGCTTCGTGCGGCCTTTGAGAATCGGCATCGACTCGAAACTCGGACCCCACGAGCTATTGTTCCACAATAACGTCACGAGCGGGATTTTGTACTTGGCGGCGGTTTCGATGTCCATGCCGCCGATGCCCAGGCCGCCGTCGCCGCTGACAAGGATGACTTGCTTGCCCGGACGACCAAGCTGCACACCAATGCCCATGCCCACGCCGTGCCCCACTGGGGCGAGCGGTCCCGCATCCACGACTTGTCCCATCTCATGGGCGGTGAACCATTGGCTGGTGTAACCGCTGAGCGTGAAGCTATCGATAATGAGCGACGCGCTCTTATCAATCACTTTCATCAGGTCGCTGGTGAGTCGGTCGGGATGGATCGGCGTGTTGTTGGCGAATTTCACCGCGCGCTCGCCGATGAGCTTTTCATAATTCGCGCGAATATCGGCCATTTGCTTGACCCACGGACTCTCTCGCTTGGCGCTGAAATCGAGCTTCATCTCCTTGATCTTGTCGATAATCTGGCGCAGCACGAGTTTGGGGTCGCCGACGATACCGACTTCAGCGGGCACGTGCCAGCCGACGCGCTGCGGCGTTGGGTCCACTTGCACGTAGGTGGCTTTGTCACTCCATGTTGGGGGCTCACCGAATTTCTCACCACTCCAGTATTTGAACCCCACGGCGAGGACGAAATCCGCTTCTCCGGTGAACGGTTTTTTCCACGCGCCACGAATGGCCAGTGGGTGGGCCTCATCAACCGCGCCTTGGCCAGAGCGGCGGCAATAGACCGGGGTGCTCGTGAGTTCCGCGAGTTCTTTCAACTCCGCGGCGGCACCGGACCAGAAAATGCCATCACCGCCAGCGATCAACGGTCGCTGAGCCTTAAAGAGGAGTTCGGCGGTTTTTTCGATCGAGCGCGGATCCCCTTGTGAGCGGAGTTCGTCCGTGCCGTAGACCTTTGCGCCTTTGCGCTGTTTCTTCTCGTCGTCCACGTGGTAGAGAATGTTCTGCGGAATTTCGAGCATCGACACGCCCTGCGGGGGATTGATCGCTTCCCGGAAGGCTTGTCGCAGATCGACTTCAATGGTGGACCAATCAAGGACCCGCTTGGCGAACTTCGAAAAGGTGCGCACGACATCGGAGCCGTAGGCTTCTTGGAAGGAACCAATGTAGTCTTCGGTGGTGGGATGTTGGCCAGAGAGACAGACCACGGAACTGTTGGTGAGGCCCGCCACGCAGAGGCCGGTGACGGCGTTGGTGAGTCCGCAACCCGCCGTCACGCAGCACACGCCGGTGGTTCCCGTGACTCGGGCATAGCCGTCCGCCGCGTAGGCGCAGGCTTGCTCGTGCCGCATGTGGATGAGGTCCACATCGTTGTTCATAAGGTTGGCGAGGATCGGAAACGTATGCCCGCCATTGACGGCGAACATATATTTCACTTTTTGTTCTTTCAGGATGCGCCCGATCAGCGCACCACCATCTACACTAGCCATTGGTATCTCCTCCTTTTGGGGTTTCGGCGGGGCATCTTCACATATTTCCGCTCTTCGCGCCAGGGCGAGAACGGACAAACGTCGGCGTGCTTGAAATAGCGAAGGCGGGCTTGTGACCCGCCTTCGCGTGTTTTGTCTGAGAGGGTGATCAATGTTGGTGGGGCATCGGCGAGCAGGGGCTACGTGCCGAGCATGCGACGGTTGTAGCGAATCGAGTCCACCAGGGAGGCGACGATGAAGCCCGCGCCAATCAGACCCGTCACGACTTCGGGGACATGCGTGACGGTCTTGAGGAACATGATGACGCCCAACGCGATAATCGCGTAGAACGCGCCATGCTCCAGATAGCGATACGAGGTCAATGTCTCCTGTTCCACCAACATGATCGTCAGACTGCGGACGAACATGGCGCCAACCCCAAGGCCGATGCCGATGATGAAGAGGTTATTCGAGAGCGCGAAGGCACCGATCACGCCATCAAAGCTGAAACTCGCGTCGAGCACTTGCAGGTAGATGAATCCCGCCAAGCCGGAGCGCGTCACTTGTCCGGTGACATCCGACTCAGGCGAGAGGACCGCCGAGATCCCGTCCACCGCGATGTAGCTCACGAGACCAAAGACCCCAGCGACGAGCAAGGCGACCTTCTCATGCTCCGGCAGCCAGGTGGAAATCGCGTACAGGAGCAGGAGCACCAGACCAAGCTCGACCGCCTCGATCCGTCCGAGACGTGTGAGGGGACGCTCAATAATGGCGATCCAGTGGACATCTTTTTCGTGGTTGAAGAAATGCTTGAGTCCCACCATCGCGAGGAACGCGCCCCCAAAAGCCGAAACGGACACATGGGCGCTTGTCAGCACGCGCGAATACTCGTCCGGGTCGGTGGCGGCCAGGATCAAGGCCGAGATGGGACCAATGTTCGCGCTGATGGCGACGATGATGAGTGGAAAGACGAGCCGCATGCCGAAGACCGCGATGGGGATACCCCAGGTGATGAAGCGCTGCCGCCAGATCGCATCCATCTCTTTCAGGATCTTGGCGTTCACGATAGCGTTGTCGAATGACAGCGAGACTTCAAGCACCGCGAGGACCGAGACGAGGAAGGTTGTTGCAAAAACACCGGCCCAGGTTCCCGTGGCTGCCCAGCCAAGGTAGGCGCCGAGAGCGATGCCGAGGACGGTGACGATAAAGGAGCTGCGAAAGTAGTTCATAGTGAGTGTGTACCTAGAGTTGCGATGACGCTGAGAAGGTCCACATCAAGTGGTCAATCGCAAATGGAAAAGGCGGGCTTGTGGCCCGCCTTTCAGCGTTCTGTCGTGGACGGGGGACGGCACGGTGCGCGCACCGTGCCGAGACTGTCTTTTTACCCGATGATGCCTTCTTCCGCGGCACGAAGGAAGAACTTGGGTTTCATCAGCACCAGAGCGGCAGGCAGGAAGGTGCAGGACCCGAGGAAGCTGATCCCCATCCACAGAGCGAGCAGCAACCCCATCTCCGAGCAGAACCGGATATTGGAGAACGACCAGAGGAGTGTGGCCATCACCAGCGTGATGGCGGTAAACGTCACTGCTTTTCCTGACGTTGCCACTCCCAAGCGGACTGCTTCAGTGACGTCGCCTTTATATTCTTCGACGGACCGACTCACGATGTATAAGGCGTAGTCGATACCGAAACCGACACCGACCGTCACGACCGGCAGGGACTGGAGGTTGATTCCGACATTGTAGTAGCCCATATAGGCGTTCACGACGCCGTTGGCGAGGAACAACCCGATCATCATCACCAGTGAGGCGACCGCTGAACGGTAGGTGAACATCACGATGACGAAGATGGTGCCGAAGCCCAGGATTTGCATCAGAATGTCATTCTTGAGAATTTCGCGGTTGGCGGCGGCGGTCACACCAATGAGTCCCCCGGCCATGCGAAAGTCGGCCTTCTCCATCGGGTTCTCTTTCACGAAGGCTTCCGCTTCTTTGAGTATCCGTTCAACGTTGTCGCCCTGGTGGTTCTTGGCGAAGAAGGTGACATGAGAGGTGGTATAGCTGGGATCCAGGAAGCGAGAGGTCTCTCCCGGAGGGGCACCGGCGAAGTAATAGAAGAACAAGGAGCTGATCTTGGGGATTTCCGCCGGGATCACCGACCACCGCGGTTGTAGATCGTAGAACGTCATGTTGATTGATTGCACGATATCGGCCAGTGAAAAACTGTAGCCGATGTCAGGATCACGTTCGAGCGCGCGTTGGAATTTTTCCATCGTTCGCAGGATGTTGGGGTCCTTCAGCACGTCTTTATCACGTCCCTCGACGACGATGACGAGCGGTTCGATCCCACCGAAATACTTCTGAATTTCGAGATGGGACAGATTGTAGGGAGAGTTTTCGTTTAAGAGCGGGGTTGAGGCGGTGGGATCACCGATCGTGATATGTTGGATTTGGGTCAGGGAAAGCAAGAACGCCAATATCCAAAAGGCCACAATGGCCTTCGCGTTCCGTGGTTGGACAATCCAGGTTGCGCAGACGTTCATGGTGCGCTGGAAGATGCCAACCTCTCGGGCCAGGACTTTTTCTTTCTCTGGTGCCTTGAGATAGTAGTAGACAATGGGGTTCAGGAGCAATTCGCTGATCGCCACCGACGCGACCCAGATGGAGGCGGAAATCGCGATGTTTTGGAGAATGACGACGGGGACGATGATGATGACGAGCATGCCCAGGGCATCGGTGATGATCCCGCTCATGGTTGGGACGAAGAGTTCCGCGAAGGAGGCAATAATCGCTTTTTCTTTATCCCAGTTCCACTTGCGATATTCTTCATAGTAACGGTCATGCATCTGCACGGAATGGCTGACCGCGCGAGCCGTGACGAAGAAGGGGATGACCAGCGCCAGGGGGTCCATCGAATACCCCAGCAGTGCCTGCATGCCGAGCCCCCACATTGCCGAAATCAGACCGGTGATGGTTGGTCTGAGGGCACCACGCCAGTCGTGGAAGTAGGCGTAGAGCAGTATCCAACAGAAGATCGTGGCGGCGAGGAAGATATAAAAGACTTCGTTGGCGTAGTAGTAAATCCAGCCGTAGAGTTGTGGTTCGCCGGCGACCCAGATGGTGTGCTCGGTCGTCTCAAAGGGTTCGATGACCGTCCGTTTGACCTCGTCAAAGATGCGCCGGTAGTCGAGTCGCCCTTCAATAAAGTTGGCTTTAATGAGTAAGGCTTGGCCGTTGAGAGAAACAAGCTGACCGTAAATCGAATCGGTGTTGTAACAAATCTTCTTGATCTCTTCGACTTCTTCATCGGTTTTGGGCGGCCGCCGCATGACCGGAGGCGTGGCGATGGTGCCGCCCAGCACCGTCAGGTAGCGGGTGGTGCGGTGACCAATCGAGGCGACCTGGTCATGATTGACACCAACCACCCTGTCCAGGGCCAGGGTCATATCGAAGATCTTCTTGAGCATCTCCTTGGTGAAGACATCGCCCTTGTCGACCTTGATCATCACATTGATGTTATTGGCGCCGCCAAATTGGTTCGCGAACTTGAAGTGGACTTGGACGAAGGGATGCCGGTAGGGGAGCAGATCGTTGAAAGCGGTGGCCATCTGCAACCCCATGGCCATATAGCCCATGTAGGCGGTGAAGAGTCCACTAATGAGCATGATGGGGATACGATTCTTGATGAGGAGGGCACCAATGCGATAGAGCGCTGCTTTACTCTGCATCGCTTCTTCGAGAGCCGTTAACTGTTTTCCTTCTGCCACGGTCGTGTCTCCTTTTTCTTATTGACGGAATGGACTTTTGCCAACAGTCCTTGTTTTAGCTCTGGGCCACTTTGGCCGCGCTCTTTTTTTCCTCAAATGACCGCCACGTCTGTCCCTTGTCATCGGAGAGAAGAATAAGCCCTTTGCCGCCCACTAACACTCCTTTTCCTTCAGGAGAGAAGGCGATCCCGTTGAGCCAGGTAAACACGCCACCAGGAAGCGTGGCCGGTTTCCAATCCGCTCCCTTATTGTCCGAAAGGAGCACGAGCCCGTTCGTTCCAGTGGCGACGATATTCCCATTTTGTCCAGGGAGCACCGCGTTGTATATGTGCAGCGGCGGCACATCTGATTTATCGCCTTCGCGAGAGACCCATTGCCAATGCGCGCCGCCATCCGTCGTGGTGGCGATGGCGCCAGCGGCGCCAACGATGATTCCGTTTTGCGGGTCAGTGAACTGGACCCGGAAGAAAGCACCCAGGGCCATCACGTCTTTGTTGCCGCCCTTTTCCACCAATTGGTCGAGGAGGGATTCATGTTGCGAGTCCCAGGTCTTCCCGCCGTCGGCGGTGTGGCGGATGTTACCGTATTCACCGATCATCCAGCCGTTTTGTGAATCAATGAACTGGACTCCGTAGTAGATGATGTCGGGAACCGCCAAGCTGGTTTGTTCAGAGAGGCCCACTTGCGACACTTCCATGCGTTCGGCGGTCCACGTCTCTCCGCCATTATTGGTCCAGAGCCAGGTGGATTCGTCGCCACAGGCCCATCCATGATTCTGATCAGCGAAGGAGACCGAGAAGAGGGCTTTGGTGGTATTGGACTTTTGGAGAGTCCAGGTCTTACCGCCGTCTCTGGTGTTGATGACCGTGCCCTGATGGCCGACCGCCCAGCCGTTCTCTCCGACGAACGAAACCTGCGTCAAACTAAAGGTTGAGGGTCGTGCAATTTCTTGCCAACTATTGCCATTGTCTTCGCTCCGCAAGATACGCCCGTCATAGCCGACAATGACAAAGGTGCTCCCGCTGACGTGGGCGACATCGAAAAATTTATCAGTGCGGCGGATGAGATCGGTATTCAATTGGGGATCATGCCCAGCACTGTGACAGCCTGCGATTCCCAACATCACGGCGACGGCAACAGACGCTACGAGTAGGCTCAGGTGGCGTTGGGAACGCCTCCTTCCCTGATACACCATATAACTAACCTCCCTTTTTACATGAATGAGAAAGTAGAATAGCCATCTTCCCTGGTGGGAAAATTCCAAGACCAAGTCATTTC
>JABFSC010000429.1 GCA_013140885.1 Deltaproteobacteria bacterium
CGGCAATAGCGAATACGATTTGCTCATCTATGCAAGGCAGCGAAGGAAAATTCTCTCCCTCTCGGCTACCCTCCTCTCGACCCTGCGCTGCGCGGAAAAACCCCAAACTGTGCGAGACCATAAAAGCCCAAAGGACCAGGACGATGCCTGACTACAGCTATGATGTCTTTATCTCTTACAGCAGTGCCGACCGATCCTGGGCACTCAAGTTGTCCGCAGCCCTGCGGGAGAAAGGGATGAAGCCGTTCCTCGATCAAGAACGACTCGACATCGGCAAGCCGTGGGAACCCGCACTCGCGAAAGCCGTGCAAACTTCTCAACACTTTATCGTGCTGTGGTCGAACCACGCGGAAAAGTCCCGGTGGGTCGGACGAGAATTGGGTGTCTTTGAGGCTATTGTTGATCCTGCCGTGAGTGGGCCAACCCAAGAGGATCGTCGTTTTATCTTCCTCATGTTGGAAGGAGAAAATCCGGCTTATACCAGTATGCAGATGCTCAGTGATCTTCGTGAGGCCAACGCCTACGAGGGGGGAGCAGATGCCGTTGACCCCAGTCCGTGGCAGAAGGTGGTCAAAAAACTCGTCGATGCCATGCGCGCCAACGATCCGTCGACTCCTCTGCCTGTTGCCGTCCTGTCCATGACGAGACAGGAACTGACCCAACTTGATCCCAACGAGGAGCGAACGTTTGGTCCTTCCCTGAACACCTTGTTACAGAATCTTGGTATGGGGACTATCGAGACCCTGGCGCGGTATTACGGTGAGGAACGCACCGACTGGCGACCGTTCGGCAATCCGCTCAATGTCCGGCAAATCCTCGATACCCTACTCGATAAAGTGAATAACGGCGTCACCCCGCCCTTCCGCTGGGAGCCCCTTGATCCGCAATTTTGGACCAATATGGCAGTCGCGCGCGGCGAGCGAGAGAAACTCCTTTCCCACCTCTCCGTTGTGGTGATCGATCCGCTGTCTCTCTACGACGAGCGTGTCTATGACCGGTTCGTTTTTCTCAGCCGGTGTTTTGAAAGCGAAAAATCGATCATCATGGCGCTGACTCCCTTTGGGATGCCACAACCCTTTTCGCGGTTGAACACGATGATCAGAGATCGCTGTACCCCATTCTTCGATACCTACTATGATCCGCCAATCCCCTACAATAAGGCATCAGCCCTCTTAGGCGTCAACATCAGTGATGAAAGTGATGTGAGACGGTTACTACGTCTGAGCTTGGGGCAGCATTTACGCGGCAAAAGCACGGTCCCGACTTCTTCGTACCTGCGGCAATAGCCGACGGAGCAGCACTCATGATCTACACTTTCTACTCCTACAAAGGAGGAGTGGGACGCTCGATGGCGCTCGCCAACGTGGCTGAATGGCTGTACCTGCAAGGGCTCCGGGTCGTGATCATCGATTGGGATCTCGAAGCCCCTGGGCTGGAGAGCTTTTTCTATCGTTCCACGGACGACCTCGAATTGGTGCGCTCACAGCTTGGGCTCATTGATATGCTCATGGCCTACAAACGTACCTTTCCGCGTCTGTCCTTCAATAATGAAAAAGCAGGACAGCAAAAGGAGGGTGCCCAGGGACTGAGCATTGAGACCGTCATCGCTGAGTTGCGGGAAAAACTCCCGTCGGTTGCCGATTCGCTCTATCCCATTCACGCGCCAGCTTCCACCAATGGTCACCATGCCCCGGCGCTGTGGCTCCTTCCGGCTGGATGGCGGGCAGGGGATCGGTTTCCGGTCTATGCGCAAGCCGTGCAGAGTTTCGACTGGGCGGACTTTTACGCCTCTTACCACGGTGAAGCCTATTTTGAGTGGCTTCGCACACAGTTAGTTGATGAGGACCTGGCGGATGTGGTGCTCATTGATAGCCGGACCGGCGTCACGGAAATGGGCGGCGTCTGCACGCGGCAAATGGCGGATGTCGTTGTGTCGTTCTGCGTGCCGAATGTACAAAACCTGTCCGGCGTCGAGACCATGGTCCGTTCGTTCACCCGCGCGGAAATCGTCCGCAAGCGTAATCGAGAACTGAGCGTGGTGGTGGTGCCGACCCGCATCGATGTGAGCGAGTTGGACGCGCGCAATCACTTCGAAAAAGAATTCCGCCATCGTCTGGACTCGTTCACTCCCCCGGTGTTCCAGACGGTGCGGAGTACCTTTTGGGATCTCACCATTCAGTACATTCCCAAATATGCCTATACCGAAAAGCTCGCGATCAATGCCCCGGATTCGGCTCGTGAACTTGAGGATGCCTACAAGAAGCTTGCTGCCCACTTGGTCTTACTTGCCCATGGTCCGAGCGGATCGCGTGTTCGTAAACCGTATGTTCCGGAGTTGCGACGCGTCTTTGGTACACTGCTGCCCAATGTCCTTGTGGCCTACACCGGGACTCACAATGAGCGAGTGGCTGATGAACTGCGCACACACTTGATCGACCAGGGCTTAACCCTGTCCGCCGATCCCCTCGCTTTTGACGGCGGGCGCGATGAGTGGCGGCAGTATCAAATGATGATTGATCAGACAAAGCTGCTGCTGATTGTCCTTTCCTCCGCCTCACCGTTTCCCGACACCGTTCATCAGGCCTGGCGCTATGCTCGTCAGCAAGGGATAGGCGTCTATTTTGTCAGTGCTGAGGCAAATGGTTTGACGCGATCGATGTCTGTCTTGCCTCAGTGGTTACGGAAAGAACGGATCTACGACCTCGCCACGGACCGGGATGCTCTCGCGCGTCAATTGCAAAGCCCTATTCCTCCCCTACGTGTCCCGTTTATGGTCCCAGCCGTGCCGGACGGCTACATTGAACGGCCTGAAGTCTTTCAGCAGTGTAAAGCCGCCGTGTTGGAAACGAAACGGGTCGGCTTATGGGGCCCGCCAGGAAGCGGCAAAAAGGCCCTCGCCATTATGCTCTGCCACGACGAAGATCTCTTGTCTCACTTCACTGACGGTATCCTGTGGGTCACCTTAGGACTCAACCCGAACATCGTCGGCGAACTCACCTCGCTCTATGCCGTGCTGACCGGCGAACGCCCGAGCTTCGGTGATGAAGCGGAGGCGACCGCGCGGTTAGCTGAAAAACTGAACGGCGATCATTCACTGCTCGTAATTGATGATGTGTGGGACGCTTCCCATGTGCAGTCATTCTTGCGGGCCGCGCAGCGCTGCACGTTGATCCTTATCACCCGCGACGTCAATATCGCCGTCGCGATTGGGGCGAAAATAATCACTGTTGGTGAAGTAACCGCCGATGAAGCCGAACGAATTCTTACCGCGCACCTCTCCCCCTCACCGGCTGAGTGGCCGCTGTGCCGCACGCTCCTCCACTCCGTCGGGCGTTGGCCACTGATGCTCAAGCTCGCCAATGCCGAACTCCGTAAGCGTCTCGACCAGGGCGCTACGCTCAGCGAGGCGCTGACCTCGCTTCAGCAAGCCATCGAGCAGCACGGGGTCATTGCCCTTGACCAGCCCAATGCCCTTGACCGAGATCAGGCCATCGGACGGACACTGGCACTCAGTCTTGATCAATTACGTACGGAGGAGCGGAATCGCTACCTGCAGCTCACCTTTTTTCCGCCGGAGAAAGATATTGCCCTCCATGAAGTCAGTGAGCGATGGGCAGTCAACGAGATTGAGGCGGAAAAGCGCCTCCAACGATTCGCCGATCTTGCTTTGCTCACATACGACCTGTCAACGAAAACGGTTCGACTCCACAGTCTTTTGCACTCGTACAGCTTCCATCAGAGCCCCAATTATATTGCGACGCTGGACACGCGTTTTGCGCGGTTCTCCCCTGAGGAACAAGCCGAGGTCCGGCGCGCGTTCACCCGTCTGGTGCGGGTTGCCTCTCCCACTGAGGGGACGGCGGATACCCTCGTCAATGCGAAACTCAGCGAATTCACTGGGCCGACACAAGACTGTCTGCGTGCGTTGGCGAAGGATCGATTCGTGGCCATTGACCCAAGTCCGACTGGGGACGGTGAAATCGTGCGGATCGCGCAAGACGATATTCGCAGAGATTGGTCGCGGCTTCATGAGTGGCTCAAGCAGGATCACGAATTCCTGTTATGGCGGCAACAACTCCGCGCCAACATGGCGGACTGGGAGAAGACGGTACGCGATCCGGGTGCGTTACTGATCGGTGCTCCCCTTACTGTCGCCCTCCACTGGCAAGAAACCCGAGCCAGCGATCTGCATGACAGCGAGCGCGCCTATATCGCGACGAGCTTACGAAGTGAACGGCAAAAGAAACGGCTTATTGCCCTGGTCATGCTCTTGGTCGTCACCAGCTTTGGGGCGGTGCTCTATGTCTTTTGGCAACGGCAGTATTCGTACGAGGCAGGGATCTCAGAATTGCCCTCGCGCGAGAGATCGGTCCCCTCGCGGACTCCTCCACCCACAAACGTCGGGACGGAAACGAGAATCGCCCAAGCTGCAACCTTCGTGCTCGAGGCGAATCGCCATGCCCAACGCGGTGCAACCGAGCTTGCCTTTCTGAGCTACAACAACGCGCTGGATCTCAATCCTGATTCTGTCGAGGCGTATCTTGGGCGGGGGAATTTATACGATCAACAAGAAGATTTTGATCGCGCCATTGCCGATTATGGTAAGGCGATCGCGTTGAAAGCGAATGCTGCCGATGCCTACCTCAACCGCGGACTGAGTTGGCTCCATAAAGGCAACACGCACGAGGCGATTGCCGACTTTGATCACGCCCTTGCGCGAGATCCGCAAAACCCGATCACCTACTTTAATCGCGGCGTGGCACGAGAGAATAGTAGTCTCACCGCGCTCGCGATCGCGGATTACAGCAAAGCTATCGATTTCAAAAAGGATTATGTGGAGGCATACTTTAATCGCGGCCTCGCCTATCAAGGGACGGGAGAAAAAGAGCAAGCAAGTGCGGACTTCACTCAAGTGCTCAACCTCAGTACCGATGTGCAAACCGTGCAAGCGGCGCGCGCGCGGCTGCAACAACTCGGGGCACTCCCGGAACCGCCGTCGCAAGTCTCTCAGACACGAGTCTATCTCCACTACGCTGACCAGGCGGACAAGAGTACGCTCGCAGTGGTGACCACCACGCTGGTGAACAAAGGGTATCACGTTCCGGAAAGTGAGTTTGTCGCGAAGCGCACCGATGGGGACGTGCGGTACTTCTATAAAGAAGATGCGCAACAAGCCACGGAGATCAAACGGCTGGTGGAATCGAGCCTGGCCGAACAGGGAGTGAAGCTCGACCTTGCTCTTGTAGCTCTGAAAGCAGCGAAGTTTCCGGACGCGCAACAGGGCAGCATTGAAGTCTGGATTCCCTCGCTTTCACGCCGCACGCCCACACGAGCCTATAAGTAACGCGGAGCGAAGAGAAACCGCACGCGCGACGCACGCGGCCTTGCTCATCTTGTCAGCGTTGAACAGGGGTATTGCACTGAGAGCAACGGACCTCTAGAGGAATTCCGCACTGTTCACGGAAACGATTCCCGGCTGGGTTGTCGGCCTGGCCTTGAGCGCGCCGCATACGCGGGTTCTCACCTGAGGCCACGGGAATCAGCACCCTGTTGGCTCCGAGGCTTGCGGTATGGATACACAAGAGAAGGGAAGCGAATAACGAGTTGAAGGCGCGCGATTTTTTTACGGTTGGTTCATTGTCGGCATTCTCTTCTTTATTTCTCTCATCGACGGCGGGTTCACCTACATTTTCTCCGCCTTTCTGAAACCGCTCTCGCAGGAATTTGGTTGGACACGAGCGGAAACCGCTGGTGCTTTCTCTCTGTACTTGCTTGCCGCTGGCCTGAGTCTTCCCTTCTGGGGCTGGCTCGCGGATCAGCGGGGGGTCAGGGTCGTTTTTCTCTTGAGCGCGTTGATCGACGGTCTCGCCCTCGTGCTGTTGAGCCATATACGGAGCTTGACTGTCTTCTATGCGTTGTATTTCTTGCTGGGGATTGGACTGGGAGGTATTGGTCCGGTGACGGTCGGCAAGGTGATCTCGCAGTGGTTTGTGGCGAAACGAGGGCGGGCTATGGGGATTGCTCTGATCGGCGCCGGGTTTGGGGGATTAGTGTTGGTGCCGTTATCAGGTGTTCTCATTACGGAATTTGATTGGCGGGTTGCGTACCAAGGACTCGCTGCGCTGGCGCTGGGAGGGATGCTCCCATTAGTGTGGTTCTTTCTGACCAACACGCCACAAGAGAGGGGGAGGGTACCGCTTGGGCAGGGAAGCCACACTGAGAGTGATCAACATTCTTCATGTGGAGTGGATGAGGAGTCGGAAGAATGGACGCTCCGCGAGGCGCTCGCAACACCGACCTTCTGGCTCCTTGGGATGACCTTCTGCTTAGGAATCATGGGTGGTGCGGCGATTCATGCTCACCTGGTCGCGTTTCTGCAAGACGCGGGCTCGACGTTGGAGGTCGCCTCTACCATTGCCGGAGTGACCTTGGGCATGATGATGGGCGGGCGGTTTGTCGTCGGCTGGGCAAGCGAATATACGCCTCATCTGCATGCGATCTTATCCTTCTGCCTGGTCCTTCAAGCTCTTGGTGCTGGGCTCCTGGCGTGTTCTCGCGTCGTGGATTTTTGGGTGCTGGCCGCATTCGTTCCCCTCTTTGGGTTAGGCAACGGCGGACTGATCGTTCTCTGGCCGCTGACCGTCGGCCGCGATTTCGGGACGCGATCTTTTGGCGCCATTGCCGGCATGGTGGGGACGGTGGCACTGAGCTTAGGGGGTGCCATAGGGCCGGTGGTTGTGGGCGCGATGTACGACAGCACGGGAAACTACTTCCTTGCTTTCCTGTCGTGCGCGGGCGTCTCGCTTGGCGGTGCCGCTGCCGCTTTCATGACAACGGAACCGCGAAAGCGAGTGAACCTGAGCACGTAAAACGTAAATACGTAAAACGTAAAAAGGGAGAGGGGTGGTTACGTCTTACATATTTCGTTTTACGTGCTTACGCTGCTTGCAGGAATGTCGTCATTGCGCTGAGGGACTGCTCTTTCTGTTCCACCCAAAAAATATGTCCGGCCGGTTCCAGCAGGACATACTTCGCTCCGGGGATGCGGTCGGCGAGGATGCGTGAGTTTTCCCACGAGATCAGCACGTCATCCTTGCCGGTGATGACAAGCGTCGGAGCGGTAATCCGTGGCAAACGGTCGTAGGTATCGTGCGCGTGGGCGGCTTTCATGCGATGGCCGAGCGCGACGGGCTCAATGGGCCGTTGCCGTCGAGCTTCAATCATCGCCGGGATCACTTCCGGATGCGCTTCGATATACCCCTTGGTGAAGCAGGCTTCGGCTAACGCGCGCCCACGTTCTTCGGCGGACATCGGTTGTGTGGAATAGGCGCGCGCCAAGGCCCCACCACCGAGTGGCACGGCATGTGATCCTCCTGGGGTGGTACATCCCAAGACGAGCGCCTGTGTTTTGTGTGGATGGCGCAGGGCGAACTCCTGGGCAATCATGCCGCCCATCGAGACGCCGATGATATGAGCCGAGGCAAAGCCGACGTGATCCATGAGCGCCGCGGTATCATCCGCGAGCATGGCGATGCTGTAGTCCATGTCCGGCTTTTCGCTACGGCCTGACCCGCGCTGGTCAAACGTCAACACGTGATAGTGGGCGGCAAACAGTGGTGCGATGGCCGAGAACATACTGCGGTCGCCCTGCGCGCCATGAATCAGCACCAGTGGCGTCCCCGTTCCCTGTAGTTCGTATTCGAGTTCAACTCCGTTGATCCGTGCACGCTGCATACGTCTCCCTCCTTTGCGTCTCGGACGAGTCTAGGACAAGTCTCGATCAAGTCTAGGGCAGTCGAACACGTCTTAGGCCGATCTTGGACATGTCCCTTGTTTTCGACTTGTCTGGGACGTGTTCACGACTTTTCCGCCATCACGAATTTGAGAAATTTTCGGTACGGTTTTCGCGTTTTTGCGAAAAGTCTCCCTGACACCC